>JAJFFE010000127.1 GCA_021776775.1 Planctomycetota bacterium
GTCCAGCCACTTGTTCCACGAGAAGTCCCAGGAGTTGCCCAAGGGGCCGTCATAGGCCGACACCGAGCCGCGGTAGATGCGGCTGAAGATCAGGGGGAGACCCACGCCGGGGAGGGAGAGGTCGGTCTCGGCCCACTGCACACGGCCGTCGTTGGTCAGGTCCACCGTTGACGGCTCGTGGAAGTTGCGGTAGCCACGCGCAAGCGGGGAAGCGAAGGACGTTCCACCGCCACCGACCAGTCTGCTCGGGCTGTGCGTGAACAGGAAACGGTTCGCCGCTGCGCTGGAGAAGGAGGCGTTCTGCAGCGACTCCATCGCCGTGTCGTGCGTCGGGCTGCTCGTCCGACCCGCTGCCGAGGCCGTCGCACCGAAGAAGACCTGCGGCGGCAGGACCAGCAGCACGACGAACAGGTACGTGACGCGGCGGGTCCAGACTCGCGCCGTGTAGGTCTGGGGCGAGAGCGGCAAACGGGTCGAGGTCGTCAAGAGGACACCTCCATGGGTGATGGGACCGGATCGGTCATGGGGCAAGTCGGTGGGTGGCGAGGGCAGGCTGGCGGTGACGCCAGGGAAGCTCGCCGCGGGCGGCGCAGAGCAGCGCACCGTGGACGTGTTGGGCGGCGTCGTCCCAGCGGAGCCCGCGGGACCAGATTTCCGCCCTGCGTGCCAGCCGGACACGCAGCGGCTCATCGAGCAACAGCCTCAGAATCGCCGTTGCCAGGGGCTCGGGCTTCGCCTTGCGCACCAACAGCCCCGTGAAGCCATCCTGCACTGAGTCGGACAGCCCTGGAACGTCGGATGCCACCACGGGCGTCCCACAGGCATAGGCTTCGGTGACGGTGAGCCCCCAGCCCTCTTTCTTCGAGCACTGCACAAGCAGCGCCGCTTGCTGCAGCAACGTGACCTTCCTCTCCTCGGTGACGAAGCCGTGGAAGGTCACGTGTTCCTGAAGTCGGAGGCGATGGGTCAACCGCTGCAACCGTGCCTCGTCCTGACCGCGACCGACGATGTGAAGATGAGCATCCGGCTGTACCGCGACGACGCGCACCAGCGATCGCAGCAGCAGGTCCAGGCGCTTGTACGGCTCGAGCCGACCAAGCGAGACGATCTCTGGGGGCCGCCCCTCAGAAGGGGCCGCACGATGGATGCGTTGATCGATACCGTTCGGGACGACGTCGATGTGCTCCTCGCGAATCCCACGACGGACCAGATCCTCCTTGCTCGAGGCACTGACCGTCAGGAAGGGCACACGTCGGTACACCCACGGAATCGTCTGCTCGAGCAGCACTGAGCCCAGGGCGAGCGGCAGGCTCACCTGCCCGAAGGCCGCGAGGCCGTGCAGGTGATGGTGCATCACCAGCACCGGGATGTCGGTGTAGAGCGGGGTGAGGAACGGGATCTTGTTGAGATCCTCGACGATGAGGTCGAGGGTACCGGCGCGACACCGGCGCCGGACCTCTCCCACGAGCTGCTTGTAGTACGAGAGCCTCGAGCCGATGCGCGTGATCCGCACACCTCGGTGCTCGTCCGTGCCCGCCCCGCCCTCGAAGCCGCAACAGAGCAGCTCCGTCTCCACGCCCTGCTCGGCCAAGCGACCGAAGACCTCGAACAGGTGAAGCTCCGCGCCGCCCGCCAGGGGATTGGCGTGACAACGCTCGTTGAGGAGCAGCACGCGCAGGGGGCGGTCCGGGCGGCGTGTCATCGTGAGCCTCCGGTCGGCAGCGCGGCCGGCATGGGCGACGCCGCACCTGCGGGCACCGGGTCGGGGAAGGCTGGCAGCACGCCCTGCGACATCCCCCAGCCAAAGCCGGGCAGGCCCGAGGATGGATTGGTGAGCTGCGCGTCGTCGACGGTGGGCGCGCCTTCCAGCGTGTCGGCCGCGAGCTGGGCGATGCCGCTCTCCAGCCGCTGGAGGCGTCGCTGCACCTCGACGTCGCGCGGATCCAGGCGCGCCGCCTCCGCGAGCGCGGCCTGGGCGTTGCCGAAGTCGCCGTGCTTCTCCAGGAACAGACCCGCGATCTTCCAGGGCTCCGGGTCGGTGCGGTCTTGCAGCGCGAGTTGCTCGTACTGGTGCAGGGCCTCGGGCAGCCGCTCCTCGCCCTCGAGCAACTCGGCTAGCTGGTAGCGGATATCGCGGCGGGTTCGTGAATGCCTCGGCTCGGCGGGGAGATCGAGGAGACTCTGGTAGGTCGCAATGGCCCGGGTCTTCTGGTCCAGGGCGAGGTGGACGGCGGCCTTGTTGCGCAGGCAGATGAAGTAGCGAGGGTCCTCGGCCAACGCATGCTCGAAGAACGTCAGCGCCTCTGCCGGACGATCGTGCTCGGCGAGAGTCGAGCCGATGTTGTTGTAGAGCTGCTTGAACGGCGCAAGGTCGCCTTCGATGCGCTGCCACGTCGCCAAGGCATCATCGAGCTGGCCGGCATGGAGTTGCGCGACGCCGCACGCGAGGAGGAGATCTCCTCGGACCATCTGGACCGTGAAGTCGGTGAGCTGTGACGGATCGTCGAGATCCAGCGACGCCAGCGGCCCCGACTCCCAGGGAGCGAGACCCGGGATGTGACCCGCTTCGTCGGGCACCCAGAGGGAATCGCCTTCCCCAGGGCGCATCGCAGCGAAGACCGGACCGATCGGCTGCAGCGACCAGCCCGGCAGTACCTCGTCCGGGCGGCGGCTCGCGAAGTAGACACGGGCTGGCCAGCGGTCAACGAGGAGGAACTCCATGGCAGCACTCACCTCCTCACCGGAGAGGCTCGCGAGATACGCGCGATCCTCGTCCGTGAGCAGCGGCTCCAGGACCTCGCGGTCGATCTGGCCGTACTTGTCGGCGAGCACGACGTCGAGCCGGTGCCCCAGCACACCCTGGTGGTACATGACCGCGAACGTGCTGTGGTCGGACGCGGGGAGGTACAGCGCGCCCTCGTCCATCGCATCGAGAATGGCGCGTCCGTAGGTGTCGATGAGCGTCGTGGTGCTGCGGTCGGCGACGTCGTAGTGCGCGATCGCGGGGCGCGCGACGAGCGCTGCGACAAGGACGACGGCGACAGCAGGGAGCGCCCGTGGAGAGACGCGCAGACGCTCCATGCCGCGCCGGCCGAGGTCCAGCAGGCCGTCGAACCCGCCGCCCACCAACCACGCGACCACAAGCCAAGCTGGGATGAAGAAGATCTGGTTCGCGTACATGTGCTCGCGATCGAACGAGTACTGCGTGTAGCGCGTGATCCCGACCGAGCAGATCCACCCCACGGCCAGCAGGAACAGCGCCAGCCCCGTCTGCCGGACGAGCAACACGACGAAACCTACGACCGCAAGGGCAAGCACCCACGGTCCCCCGAACTGCCGCCCGGCGGACTCGGCCAGGATGCCGAGGCGCGCGAGATGGCTCTCGTGAGTCGACACGAAATCCTGGCTTGCCTCGACCGCCGCGTACTGTGTCCGCGTGACGTGCGCAACGAGGGCCTCGCTCGTCTCGGGGTTTCCCCAGTCCAGGTAGGGGTCGCGGGCTGAGAACGCGGGCAAGAGCAGGTACAGCGCGAGCGGTGCGAGACCGAGCAGCAGCGCGCCAAGGGCGACCGCGGGCCGGGAGAACAGGCGAGGTGCGACGAGAATCGCCCCCACAACTGCAAGACCCGCGACCGCCAACGCCGTGGTGTGGTTCGTGCAGGCCAAGCCCGCGGTAACGGCCAGGGCCAGCAGGCGGCCGGGAGTGGGCACCTCCGCCAGTCGGATCAGCAGCAGCGTCACGGCCGCGACGAAGAACGTGTTGAGGCCGTAGACCTCCGGGATGACTGCTTGCATCCAGTGCGTCAACGAGACCGCAAAGAGGCCGGCGGTCAGGACCGCGGCAAGACGCGAGCGCAGCGTCTTGAGTGCGATTGCCAGTAGCAGCGCGTTACCGCCGGCCGCGAACACGCCCGACACCATCGAGACCTTCCAGGCCGTCGTGCCGAGCGGGATCAGTCGGTCGAACAAGAAGCCGAGCAGCGTCCAGAGCGGATAGCCGGGCGGGTGCGGCACGCCGAGACCGTGCGCCGCGGCGAGGAGT
>JAJFFE010000128.1 GCA_021776775.1 Planctomycetota bacterium
GCACAGATATGAACAAGCCACCGGATTCGTGCAGCCGCGAGACCGCGGCGCTGGTCTTGGCCATCTGCATGAGCGAGAACATCCCCTCGTCCATGCGCGCCCCACCGCCGGAACCAGAGATGAAGATAAACGGCTGGCCGAGTTCGCGCGCGAGTTCGATTCCGCGACAAATTTTCTCGCCGACCACCGATCCCATGCTGCCACGCAGGAACCGGGAGTCGCTGACCCCGAAGACCACGGGCAGCCGCGCGATGGTGGCATTTCCAACCACGCAGGCATCGGCCAACCCCGTCTTCTTTTGCACTTCGGCGAGACGGACCTTGTAGGCACGCTTGGCCACGAAATCGAGAGGATCACCAGGCGCGAGCTCGGTGAACCGCTCCTCGAAACTCTCCGGATCGCAGAGCAGGCGAATGCGCTCATCGCTGGTGATCTCGAAGTGGTAGTTACACTCCGGGCAAACGTTGCCGCGCTCGAGCACCAAGCTCTTGTAAATCATCTTGGAGCACGCCGAACAGCGGGTCCACAGCCCACCCGGGACGTCGCGCCTCTTGCGGAAGCGTCCCTCACGTGTGTTCTCTGGGCGATCTTGATCCATGGGTGCTCTACCTCTCAACCGATCAACGATTTGAAACGCCGGACGGTATCCGCGACGTCATCTGTGCCGAAAATCGCCGAACCAGCGACGAACACGTTCGCGCCGGCTTCTCGCGCTAGCGGCAGGGTAGTCAAATCGATCCCGCCGTCGACCTCGATTTCGAGATCTCGGCCTAACCGGGCCGCCTCGGCTCGGAGAACGGCGATCTTCTCGAGCGGCTCAACCATGAACGACTGCCCGCCGAAGCCCGGCTCCACCGTCATGACCAAGACCATGTCACACACGTCGATAAACGGCAGCACGTCACCGACTGGCGTTGCGGGGCGAAGTGCGAGCCCGCCCTTCTTGCCCTCGTCGTGGATGCGCTGCATGAGGAGTCTCGGATCGTCCTGAGTCTCGACGTGAAAGGTGATCCAGTCGGCCCCAGCCGCGAGGAAGTCCGGGAGGTAGCGCCCAGGCTCCTCGATCATGAGGTGAACGTCCAACGGCAGCTCGGTAGCCGGCCGGAGACTCTTCACCACCGGAGCACCGATCGTCAGATTGGGAACGAAATGGCCGTCCATGACGTCGACGTGGACCCAGTCGGCCCCGGCGCCCGCGACGAGTGCGACCTCCTCCGCGAGTTTCGAGAAGTCTGACGACAAGATGCTCGGCGCCAGCAGGCCCGGTCTCATCCCAAGATCTTGGTTCATGCGTACTCCGTTGGGTCGGTGACCCCCACAGGATACGGACTGGGCCTAGAAGGGAAAGAGCAACACGCCCGGGCTGCCCTCGCGACCACGAGTAAGCGCCTCGGGTACGCAAACTCCGGGATTGGACACAAAAAAACCCCTCCCAGGTGCGTGAGCACGAGGAAGGGGTTAAACCGAAACTTAGGAAACGGTTTAGTCGACCGGACTAGAGGTTGCCGCAGCACCCACGCCAGTCTCGAAGCGGATCACACCCGACTCGTCGATGAAGAAGCTTCGCTCGCCCGTACCACCCTGGGTAATGGCCGCAGCAACACAACTCCAAGTCGTCGCACCACCCGTGAAGGTGAAGTTGTAACCAGACTTCGCACCGCCACCGAGAACGTTGTCGACGTAGCCGGCGGTCTGCATGTCAGCAAGGGTGCTGGCGTACGACCCGAAACGGGTCCGGTATTGCTCGCCGACCGTCGCCAAAGTTCGGAGACTCGATACGGCTGAGGCTTCGTTACCCGAGATACGGGCCGCCAACAGACTCGGAATGGCGATTGCCGCGATAATTGCGATAATTGCCACAACGATCATGAGCTCAATGAGCGTAAAGCCTTCTCTGCGCTTGTTCATGGATTCCTCCTCCAAGTGTTCTTCTTGCAAGGCATGGAACTCGGTGTCTACCGGCGCGAACCCAATTCGGCCAGGCGGCCCGCGGTGGCGGACCCCGACTCCCACTACTCCTTCGTCAAACCCCACACGCTTTCTTCACTGCTGGGCTGAGAAGTCAAAAGCAACGCTGGGGCCAGCCGTTTGGAAGCACCGGAAAAACGATCTAAAGTGGCTTGGAGTAAGGATCCGCGGGTTCGGGGCCCGAAAGCGGACGGAACGCAATGTGACACATAGCTCCGACAAAACGCGGCGCTACGACAACGAGCGTCACGTTAGTTGGGAGGGTCCGAAGTCCAAGACTCGAAGTTCCGGGCGCGCAGTTCCACGGAAGTCGTTCAGGTAAACTTCGGCAATGATGGAGACTCGGTTACGCAGCGACGAAAGCTCGCGAGCTCGACTGCCCCCCCTGAAGAAGATGGCGCGCATCCGACGCTTACCTTGGCGGACGAGAAACGTCAGGTGCTCCTCGGTCTTCCCCACCAACTTCAGATCGCCATCGATACGCATAGCGTCGAAACGAAACCGCGGTGTCGGGTTGGCGTGTCCGTGCGGCTCCAAGGTCGAGAGCTCTCGAATGAGGGCCGGATCGATGTCCGTCAGATGGAGATCGATGTCGAATCGTGACGCCGGTGAAGCGGTGCCATCGCGCGTCGCCGCGCCGCGAATGGCGTCAACGAACAGCGAGATCTGGTCAGGTTGAATTGCCATCCCCCCCGCCTGCGCGTGCCCCCCGATCGACTGCGTGTACGGACGACCGGCGTCGTAAAAATCGGTGAGCGGAAATCCCTCGAGACTACGCGCCGAGCCGCGACCGAGCCCGTCGCGGATGGCAATGACGAACACGGGACGTCGATAGCGATCGACCAGACGCGCGGCCACGATGCCTGCCACTCCGGAGTGCCAACCCTCTTTCGAGACGACCAGCGGAACTCCCGTCCGGTCCACGCCGGTATCCGGCTCGATCTGTTCGATTTGCTCGAGGCTCTCTTCGAGCATGGCCGTCTCGATCGCCTTGCGCTCGCGGTTGGCGTTGCCGAGCCAACTGGCGAGTTCGCTCGATTCCTCGCTGTCGGTGCTGAGCAGCAGGTCGAGCGCGCGATCCGCGGCTCCGAGCCGACCAGCCGCGTTGATGAGCGGCGCCAGCCGAAACGCGATGTTCTCGGCAGCGACCGAGTCAGCGCGGACTCGCCCTTCTTCGAGAAGCGCGAGAATGCCGGGGTGCGCGGTCGACCGAAAAGACAACAAGCCGTAGTGCACGAGAATGCGATTCTCTCCGGTCAACGGCACGACGTCAGCCACCGTACCGAGTGCTACGTACATCAAGCTCGACAGCATGAAGTCGCGGTACGCGTCGTCGACGCGTCGATCTCCCGAGAGCGCGCGACCGACCGCCCAAACCAATTTGTACGCGACGCCGACCCCGGCGAGATCCGCCGATACGGTCCGCTCGTCGGGCCGACCTGGGTGGACGATGGGGACGTCGGCGAGTTCTACGTGAATCGGATGGTGGTCGGTCACAATGACGTCCATGCCGAGCTCCACGGCCAGGCGCAGTTCCTCGAGATCGTTCGATCCACCGTCAACCGTGATGATGAGCTGAGCTCCGCGGGCATAGATTCGCCGAATGGCGTCCGGGTTCAGCCCATACCCTTCTTCGAGACGATCCGGAACGTACGTATCGACCGGCACCTTGAGATAGCGAAACAACTCGGTGAGCATCGAAGTCGACGTCAAGCCGTCCACATCGTAGTCGCCGTAGATGCAAACGCGCTCGCCGCCATCGATCGCGGCGCGAATTCGATCCACCGCACGATCCATGTCGGGAATCACATCGGGATCGGCCAGCCCAGCCAAGCTCGGTTGTAGGAAATGCTGTGCGGCAGTCGAGTCTTGGACTCCACGCGCCCACAGCAGGGTGGCGATGATTTCTGAGCGATCGATCTCGGTGGCGAATCGACGAATTTCGTCGCGATCGATCTCCGTCGGCCGCCACCGAGCCGCGTAGTCGAGGCCGGCGTCGTCGCGCAGTGCCGTAGACGGCGCGTGCGATTCGGAAGACGGCGTATCGTTGGATCCCGGTTGGATAGCGTCCCCCTCGTGAGTCGCGAAAGCGTGAATCGGTGTGAACAATCGCCGCGGAACAGGCAGCCCCCCCACAAAGTCGAAACGCAACCGTGTCTCGGAATGGACGCCGGGCTGGCCGGTACACTACCCGGTCTTCGACCTTCGTGGGAGCAGAGCCGTCCGCCGGCGGCTCACTTACCTGAAGTCGCCGCCTCGCTCGCCTTCCGCTCGAGGACGATCGACTCTTCTCGCGTGATTCGGCCCGACGCCTCCCACGCGCCGATCTGCTCCACCGCCAAGCGGAGTTCGCTCTCTTTCAATCGCGCGGGCAATCGCAATATCACATCCAGCCACGACCGGCGCAGTGCGCTGCTGTCGGGGTCAATCTTCATCGCCAAGCGAAACTGAGCGATCGCGCGCACTGGGTTTCCAGCGTTGACCAGGACCCGTCCAAGATTGGCGCGTCGGGTCGCGGTCTCGGCGACATCGATGGCAGCGTTAAGCAATTCCTCCGCCGCGCCGTAGTTCCCCGCGAAAGACTCGAACGCGGATAGGTCGTCATAGAGAAACGGAAGGTTGGCATTGTCTGTGGCCCCATAGCCGTCGCGCAAGATCTGCAGCGAGCGCTCGACCACCGGTACCTCGCAATAGTAGTAAAGCGCGGCTAGGGCTCGACGATGTTGGAATCGATGCGGATCTCGCTCGATCACGGGTTGCAGTCGCTCGATGAGAGTGTCGCGCAGATCGCTCATCGCGTCGCCGCGCTCTCCGAGTGTCCAGCGTCGTTGATACTGCTGGAACACCACGAGCATGTCGCTGACGTCTTGCTTGCCGTCCGCGGATCGAGGTTGCGACTGCACAACGAATCGATACCCCCGTCGGAAGCTCTGCTTCTGCCCAACGATCGCGATCAACACTTCGTACTCGCCGGGTTCCGACGGAACCTCGAACCGGGTTCGGCCCTGACGGCTGTTCAGCGGATAGCGCGCGACGACGTCACCATCGGGTCCCGCCAATCGCATCTCGAGCGTTTCCCCCGGTCGCGGGTACGGCGAACGAACGCTGTAGACCAATTGCGCACCGAGTCCCGCCCACACGGCCACACGAGGATAGATGTCGATCTCTTCCACCGCTTCGAGAACTTCGACCGTCGCGTCTCGATTCGCAAGGTTGGCACTCTCGTCCGAAGCGATCAGACGCAGAGTACCTCGACCTGGCGTCAAACGGAGTTCGAACCGGACGCGATCCCCGTCGACCCGGCGTGTCGATGGAATCTCGATTGGTGTCATCCCCTTCGGAGTCCACTCGGCCGTCAACATCTCGGGAAGAGAGTCTGTCTTTCCTTCGACCACCCACGGAATGCCTTCGACCATGACCGACGGGATCGTGATCGTCGAGATCTCGGGTGCAGTGCGGTCGACCCGAAATGACGGGCTGGCGACTGGAACGTCGAGTCGGTTACCGATCCTATCGTGACCTCTCAGCCCCAACTGCCACGCTTGCTCCCGCCACGACCCGGTCGAACACTGGACCGTCAGTGATTGCGAATTGGCGCCGATATCGACGACGGCGTCCTCCATCGGTTGCCACTCGCCGGGTGTCGCGTCGGCGTCGACCGGTCGACGCCAGACATCGACGTTGTCGATGGGTTCGGATGAAGCAACCGTCGCGCTGAACGCACCTGCCGTCGGTTGCAGGTCCGACCACGTCAACTGCGGTGGTGTCGAATCGATTTGAAACGTGATCGGGCTTTGCCATTGGCGTGCGTTCCCGTTGGGGTCATGCCACGACAGTTGAAAGCGGTACTCGCCATCGACAGCGGGAACTCTCCAGGTTCGTGACGACGCCGTCGGTTCGATCGACCAAATCGCGATGGGATCTTCGTCGCCCGCGAACGGTACCGCGGTCAAATCGATGTCCCCGAGAATCGACTCCGGGTCGACTCGATCGAAGAACAAGAGGCGCCGATCGCCCCCTCGATAGATTTGTCCATGGGCGACGGTAACCCGCGGACCGCCGCTCGAGATCATGACCGAAAGTGCGTCCTCACGCACTGGCGTCTCCACACGGCGGCCACCAGGATCGCGCGCGGTGAGATGAAACGAGTACTGACCGGGAGACAGCTCGACGAATTGTTCGACCGGACGAGCCGCGACCACCGCGGATGGAAGCGGGTGGTCGCGCCACTCTCCCATGCCACGTCGGTACGACAGCGACACGCGCGTCTGCTCCACCGCTGCGTCTTCAATTCGATATCGAACCAGCAGGCCACCGGCTCGCGGCTCGGCCAAAACCAGCGTCAGCCGCGGTGGCGACGAGTCGAATTGAACGCCAACACTGCGGAATTCCCGCTCCCCCACTTGAACGACGAAGTGATGGTTGTCCCCGTCGAGCTCTGGCAAGCGAACGGAGTGCGCTCCGACCCGCTCGAGCTCTAGCCGGACTCCATCGGGTGTTTCTACGAAGACGTGATCCCAAGCACCATTCAGAGGCAGCACGCCTCCACCCGAAACTCGGAGGCCTTGCGCGAGAATGCCACCCCATAACCGTCGCACGTCGATCGCCGTCGAACCGCCCTGCGCCGACGTTCGGAACTCAGCCGGAACGACCTGAGCATTCGCCACGTCTCCGTCCGGCGCTTTTGTGATCCCGGTCCGGCCGGGTACTCTTCCGTCGATGACTCTGCCGTCGGGCCTTGCGCCAGCCGTGACCGCGTCAGCGGGATCGGATCGACCAGAGCTCCCGACGGTTCCGGGATTCGACGCGTGTGCCTGCCCCACAATGTCAGGGCGCAGCTCGGAATCGAGATCGAGTAAGCGACGCTGAAGGGTACCGCCGTTACCGGCTAGATCCGTCGCCGTCAGGCTAAAGTGAATGTGCTCGCTGTGACGCGAATCGAAGCGCCACCCCAACTGCCCGCGAGTGCCAAGCGTGCTGTACACCTTGCGCCAGCTCTGACCACCGTCGCTGCTGACGAGCAGCGACGCCGCTTCGGTCAGTTCGAGATCGTCGTCGATGCGATACTCGACGATCCACTGATCTCCGTTGAGGCGAGCGGCGAGTTGCAGCTTTGGCGCCGTGCGATCGACGTGTAGGCGTAGCCCTTCGATGTCCCCCAGCCCGGGAAGGATTCCATGCGTTTGCACGTCACTCACGAGAACCCGGTAAATCCCCTCGGCCTGCGTGAGAAGCAGCGGCCCCCCGTGCGGCCCGGTTCGCTCTACCAAGCTCCAGTGTTTGTCGCCGGGACGAATGACGTAGACGTGCGCGCCAGAGATCTCCGGGTCGAGAGGGATCGTCGATCGAGTCGTGGCGATCGTCCGAATGGAACGGACCGACCGCGCCACCGGAACGCGCAGTGCGCCACCGGAATCGAGTTCGATCTTCGCTGCGCCGCGAGATCGAGACGGCGCGAGTTGGCACCCCACGACCGTGAACGCGATGACGAAGATCAGAGCGAACCCGCGGATGGCAATCCCCGAGGGACCTCGGGGCTCGCAACGATGAAGCGTCGTCTCGGCGTTAGAGACACTGCTATGAAGCGTCGTCTCGGCGTTAGAGACAGAGCCACATACTGCCTGGGCCAACGGGACACTTTGCTGTTCGGGGTGATGGAAGATACGTGTGCGGCTGTTCATGACTCGGTTCGTGTTGAATCAGCGGCGGGCACGACGTTGGCGGATTCTAGCCCGGATCATCCGCGAAGGGTAGCCGTTCCATCGCGTCAGAAACGACGAGAACGCGCTAGCGCATCGTCATGACAAGCGACGGCTCGTGGTTGCGGCCCGGATCTGCGAACCCTCGACACGACGGCAGTGGCGCCGCTGAAACCCCCGGTGAGTCAACGGGGGCACGCCCGCCCCCCCGCGCCAGGTTCCAGCGAGCGGCAACCCTGGTCTCCCCAGAGTCGTCGATCTTGCCAGGATTCAGACTAGAGGCGCGGCGACTACTTCGGCGCGCCGGCCGGACGTGCGCCGCGCACGCCAACTTGGGGGACGGTTTTCGAAATCGTGAATCGTCCCGACCACGTCTTGCCAACCAAACCATCGGGTCTCGACACAGAGATGCGTATCTGACACCGAGAGCTGTCGACGTTCGGAAGTTTCCACTCAAGCGTCCCGTCCGCGGAAAACCTCGCCCCGATCGTCTCCCAATGAACGCCATCCGTGGTCGCTTCGATGGTCGCTCCCTCATGAAGTGGATCGACACCCTTCGTCTGCCACTCAATCTGCAGCTCGCCGCCGGCCGCCAACGTTCCACCACCTGGATCGATGATCAAGCTGACTTCGGGCGGCGTGGCGTGGACTTGGATCGGAAACACTTTTCGGTCGGTGTTTCCGGCGAAGTCTTCGGCGGTGACTTCGACGTAGTACACCCCCGGACGGGTTGGGACTCGCCAGGAGTATTCGTTACCGTTGGGCAGAAAAGACTCCACCATCGTGAACGACTGTCCACCGTCCTTCGAGTAGCGAACCGAAACAGGGAACGAACTCAGGTCTTGGTTGTCGGTAACGATCGGGCGAATCACCATGCTGCCGCCCTCAGGGAAGACACGCTCCCGATCGCCGACGCCGTCGACAGTAAGGGTCGGTCGAATCGTGTCGACGCGTAGTCGCGCTTGCCCCGACTCACCGGCGACCGGCGGACGCCCACGATTCCCCGCTTTGTCCACACCGACCAAGCTCACGGCATACATTCCGTCCGGGAGGTCAGCAAACAGCGCGTCGCCGAGACGAACCTCGACGATCTTCTCCCACTCGCGGTGCGAGACCGGGCGCGCCCAGAGTTCGACCGACTCCAGATCCTCGTCGCCCTGAACGTGGTACTCGAACTCCGTCAACCGTCGGTTCGACGTCTTGGGCCCGGCGTAGACCACCTTCGGAATCGTCGTATCGATGTCGAGCATCTGATTCGAAACGTCTTCGTACACGTTTCCGTCGAGATCGCGCGCGACGACGCGTAGCTGAATCCGACTTCCGGTCGGCAGCTCTGGAATGTACCAAGGATGCTTCCCACTCGGCGGAAGCCCGGCGGCGATGCTGTGCCACAAGTCAGCCGCGTCGAGTCGGTACTCCAGTCGAACCGGCAAATCCGTGAACGCGCTGCCGATGGACTCGAGCTTCCAGAACACGTAGTGACGAGACCCTCCGGGGAACACACCTGAGTGGGGACCGAGCAGTGCGATGGACGCCTCTTGGGTGGGACCGACCTCGGCAAACCGATCAGGACGGGTCCCCGATGTCGGTGGCTCGGCGCGGTTCTGCGCGTTGTCGATTCCGCGCAGAGCAAATCCGTATCGACCCACTCCCAGCGGAATGACGAAAGACTCAGGCTCGACGAACGGCTCCGACCACTCGTGCCAGATCTCTCCCTCGTCCTCCGTGTAATACACCCAGACCTGACTCAATTTGCCGCCACCCAGGTCTTCACCGCGGTAGTGCAACCGTATTCCCCCGGGGACCGGCTTCGCGTCAGTGAGTTCGATTCGCGGCGCGATGCTGTCAATCATGAACGACTGCTTGCTGACGTCGGTATATTCGAAGCCGAGCGAGTCCGTCGCACGTACACGAACTCGAACGTTCTCGAGGTTCGCCTCCGGTAACGTCCACGGAATACTGCGAGTCGACAACGGGACCGTCTGGACTCCTCGCCACGTCGCGCCGTCGTCCGGACTGTACTCCACCGTCAGCTTTCCACCGCTGGGTCGACCCCCAGCGAAGTCGACAAAAACGACGTGTCTCGTCCCGCCGGCGAAAACACCGCCGTCTTGGAACGAGAGCATCCGGACACCAGGTGGCATGTCTTCGGCTTGGAATACGAACGGTTCGTCGACACCCGCCTGCTCCGCGCCGAGGCTTCGGTTACCCGCTCCGTCGACCGCAACGATCCACAGGTCGTATTCGCCCTCCGCCAACGGTCGAAACGGCAACGTACCTTCGGCGATCTCGTCGCTCGAACAGAATTGCCAACGATCGGAACCACGACGACGGGAAAACAACTCAATACTCGCGACACCGCTGCCGCGATCGTCGAACGCTTCGACCAGAACGTGGACCGGATCGCCGTAGCCGCTCGACGGACCGATGATGCGAGCCACCGGTGGAGTCGCGTCGATACCGAGCTTCGCCGTGTTGAAACCCGACTTGGCACGACGGTGACGACCCTGCACGTTGATGCGCAATCGCACATCGTGAGCACTTTGCTCTGGCAGCGTCCAACCGACCGACCCACTCGGGGGTAGTCCGCTCGCGATCGGCGTCCACGTCACCCCGTCGAGTGAATACGCGAGATCGACCGAGTCCTCGAGCGCTTGGTCCCAGTCCGTTTTGTACGCGAGAACCACCGCCGACTCCGCTGCCTGCCATCCGGCCGGAGCGTCGGTGAACTCGATCACGGGCGGATCGACCAGTTCGAGCGGCCACGTTTCGAGAGTCGACTCGAACAAGTGCCCCGCCGCATCGCTCCCGGTGATACGCACCGTCAGCGCCGTCGAAACCGCGGGGTGTTCCAGGCGAATTTCTCCCTTGGCGCGGTAGGGGCCCGGCACGTCGATCCACAGGCCGCCGATCTGCGTTCGCACTGAGACCGATTCTTCCGCGAGCGACGCGTCCAGTATTTCGTACGGAAGAACAAGCTCGATGGACCCGCGTCCCAACGCCCCGAGCCCTTCGATCTTCCTCGCGCTGACCTCTCCCCAAACGACGGTCGGCTCGCTGCGGTCGACGAGCAATTGGTATCGCGGCTCATCGCCGGGAACCGGCTGCATGCTGCGATTCCCGTCAGCGTCGACGAAGACGACTTGAACGCCCCACCGACCCTCGTCGAACTCGAGTTCGAGCGGTGATTCGGTGTCGGAGTCAAACCCCGCGAGTAGCCAGGTCACACCGTCATCCGGCGTCGTCCACAACTCGACCCGACGCATCGACTGTCCGTTGGTGACGTACGGGATAGACACCACCGCATCGCGAGAGATCTGCATCTCCTGCAAGGCGACCTTGGGGCCGACGCCGTGCACGGTGAGCACGCCGGGAACGGGAACGAGTTTCGAGTTCCCAGCAGCATCCGTCACGCTCAACCGCACACGAGCCCCGGTGAGATCACGGTTCGGGACCGGCCAATCGTAGACTCCGCTGTTTGGAACGTGGTCGATCGTCTCCCACTCGCTACCGGGAGTCATCATCTCGACGGAGACTCGTTCGCTACCGTATAGCAGATCACGAACTTCCCAACGCAGCGGAATGGTCGTTCCTCCGGTGATGGCGTCTTGCGGCAATCCCCGAGTCAGAATGACTTCTGGTGCGGACCAATCGACAACGACGATCGACAAGGGAACCGCTTCCGTCGACCGGCCACTGATCGACGCCGACAACTCCCACCGGCCTTCTTCGTTCGGAGTCCACGTCGCGGGCGGTTGGTTGGGCTTCCAACGCGCAATCTCTGACCACGTTCGCGAACCACTCGGTCGAGAGAAGTACGTGACTTCGTCGGGGTACAGGTACTCCTTGGTGCCGAAGATGAGCTTCAACGTCGGTTGATTGGTCACCCAGACACGGGCGGGTCCTTCGAGCTCAATCGGGATCTCGTCGCCGGAGAGTAGCTCGAACTCGGTTTGCACGATCGCCATCCGCTTCGAGCCGGGACTCAACACAGCGCAACCAAACATTGTCGTCGCTAAAATGACGCAACTGAGAATTGCGCGCAGTGCCGATGCGTTCAAGACCGCCGCCTTTCGTGAGTACGGGAAGGGACACACCTTCCCCGATCGACGGCTATGCACCGTCGTCTTCTCTGTCGGTCGTTTCCGTGGATCTCTTCAGCGCAGAGGTGAGTTATCGGCCAGACCCGGAGAGATTTTTTGACGCACGCTCCTCGAAGCACCCATCGCCTGACGCGACACTCGCCCGATACGAGTCACGAATGGGAGTAGCCGTCCGTCACGCGCGGCGAGGCGCCCGCTGTGGCAGCGTCAAAGAGCGGGTAGCCGCTAGCCCGGGCTAGGAGAGCGCACGCTCGATAGCGGTTGTGAGAACGGGATCTCCAGGATGCCCCAGGGATCTCGCGCGGCGCATGTGACCCTCTGCGCGGGTCGCATCGGCGGGCTGTACCAGCATCGCGGCGACCGCTAGGTTGTGCTCGACCCGAGGGTTCGCTGGATCGAGACGGCTCGCCGCCTGCAGCAGTTGGGCCGCGATGTCGATCCGTCCAGAATTCCCGTGAAGACCGGCGAGGTCGACGATAGCTCCGACATGGGTGGGATCGATACCGAGCAACGCCTCGAGCTGCGCCGCGGACTTGTCCAGCTCCCCGGTCGCCGTGAAACTGTGGGACAGCTTGTAGCGAGCGTCGACGCCGTAGTCAGCGTCGTCGACCAGGGCGTTGAGAATCTCACGCGCCTCGTCATGCTCACCGGTTTGCACGAGTGAGCGGGCTCGCGCGAGGTCGAGCGGACGCGGATCGAGCTGAGCCGGGCACGTCGTGATAAATCCAGCCGCGCCGACATGGTCGCCAATCTCCTGCAGTGACGACGCCACGATCAGCGCGTGCTCAGGGTCACGACGGAGCTCGTCGAGCACGTCGGCCAGGAACGCTTCGTCGTCGCCGATCTGTGCGAGGTACGAGCCGAACTCGGCCTTGAACTCACGACCGTGGTTCGCGTATTTCAACGCGACCCGCAGGTCTTCTTTCGCACCGTCAGCGTTGGTCGGTGCCAACAGTCGCGAACGCAAGAGACGCACCGGCCAGTACTCAGGTGTGCTCACGAGAAGAGTATCGATCACGCCGAGCGCATCGGATTCGTTCTCGAGTGCGGTCAACAGCGCCAACCAATACAACGCTTGCGGGAACTTCGCTCCGGCCAGATGGGCACTGTAGAACGCCGTCATCGCTATTTGCCGCTGGCCCAGCTTGGCCAGCGCGACTCCGGTTTGAAACTCGATGCGCGGTTCGACGTTCTTCTCATCACGAACCGTGCGCAGAACAGCCAGCGCTTCCTTGGCCCGCCCACCGTGATTGAGCGCAACGGCGTAGTGCAGTGCGATTTCGAGGTTCCCGGGAGCGATGTCCCACGCACGGCTCAGCGACTGCAGCGCGCGGTCGAGATCCAACTCAGCCGTGTACGCCTGACCGAGTTCCCAGTGCGCCTTTGCGGACTCCGGATCGTCGACCACCTTGCGTTCTAGAAGGTGACGGTAGTAGCGAGACTTCTCATCGTTCTTCGAGAGCGGGTGGTCAATGGTGATCGAAGCCGGGCGAATCTCGAGGTTCGCGGCCTCGATCGACGGCTCGACGAGTTCGTGGACGCGTCCCGAGTAGCGAAGATGCGGAGCGTTGCGAAACAGGCGAACGACCTGCGACGGCACGTAGCCCTCCGCACCGAATGCGAGCTTCAGATCGGCAGTGCACGGCCGCCAGTCGAGGTGCGACGCGTCGTCGGTATAATTTCGAACGTCGAAAACGAAGCCGGCCACACTGTCGTCGGCGCCCTCGGCGAGAGCGCGAAGGTCGGCCATCGCCTCGCCGGACACCGATTCGTCGGCGTCAAGAACAAGAACCCAATCGCCCGTCGCCGCCGCGATGGCGCTATTGCGAGGGGTGGAGAAGTTGTCCGACCACGGCTCATCGATGATACGCACGCCGTGCTCTGCGAGCACCTCGCGAGTGTCATCGGTGGAACCGGTGTCGACGACGACGATCTCGTCGACTTCCAAACCGATCTGTGAAAGGAGGGACCGAAGTCGCTCGGCCTCGTTCCGCACGATCATTGCCAGAGTAATCCGGACCATACCTACTCTTCTCCCATCGACAGGCGTCTTCGTGCCTTGTCGACGCGTCAGGGTCGGCCCTTGAGCAAGTTCCAGGAAAGTGCACGAAACCAGACCGCCTCGCCGTGGTCAGGCTCGATGATCCGTCCGGAAGACGGCACCGCTTTGCGAGGTTGCTCGGCATCGGTATAGTCGCGGGCTCACCGTTCCTGACGCCTCGCTCAGATCCGCGGGTTCTGGCCAGAACGTTTCACTCGACTGATGGAGAGCTGCCGTGAGCGCCCCGAAGACTTGCCCGATGTCGAAAGATCGCGTCGTCGACACCTACTTCATGGAGCACCGCGCCAAACTGATCGATTTGGCCGCATTCCTCGACCGGTTCGACCGCGCGGACGGGGACGACAGCGGTGATTTCCGAATGGCCGCGCTCGAACAAGCGACCCGGGTGCTGCTCGATGGGCAACCGCACCGCGCCAAGCGCATCCTGGAACTGTTCAGCGACCCGACCACCGAGCTTCCCCAGGACGCTCAAGGCACCAAGGGCGCGTCGGGCGCGTACCCGCTCACGGACGGTGGTGAGTAATGCGGTACATCGATCCCCACATCCACATGGTGTCGCGAACGACTGACGACTACCAACGTATGGCGCAAGCCGGTTGCGTCGCCATCACCGAGCCCGCGTTCTGGGCAGGGTTCGATCGATCGTCACCCAAGGGGTTCTTCGATTACTTTCGACAGCTCACCGAGTATGAACCCCAGCGCGCAGCGATGTTCGGCATACGCCATTTCACGTGGCTTTGCATCAATCCGAAGGAAGGCGACGACCCAGGGTTCGCCCGTGAGGTGATGTCCATCATCCCGGACTTCCTCGACAAGCAAACAGTGCTCGGTATCGGCGAGATAGGGTTGAACAAGAACACGAAGAACGAGCTGATCGTGCTCGAGGACCACATAGGCCTCGCCGAGAAGCACAACCAGCTGATCCTGGTTCACACGCCCCACCTCGAAGACAAGCTCAAGGGGACGCGGATCATCATGGATGCAATTGAGGCGAATGCTTCGATCGACCCGGGCCGAGTCCTCATCGATCACGTCGAAGAACACACCGTCAAAGAGGTGCTGGACCGTGGATTCTGGGCGGGAATGACCTTGTACCCGGACACCAAGTGCACGCCGCAGCGCGCCGCCGACATCGTCGAGATGTACGGCAACGAACGCATCTGGATCAACTCCGCCGGGGACTGGGGAATCAGCGACCCGCTGTCGGTTCCGAAAGCGCGCATCGAAATGAAACGGCGTGGACACAGCGCGGCGAGCATCGAGAAAGTGTCGTTCGAGAACCCGCGCACGTTCCTCGGTCAATGCCCCAGGTTCGACGTCGAGTAGCGTGACCCGGATAGTTCGACGGTCGCGCTCAGCGAGTCCACTCGACGATCGGCGGGGTATGACTCGAGTCGAGTATCCGCGCCCAATCGATGCGAAGACAAAAGAGTGGCTCGCTGCCCACCCGCTCTCGTCGCAAGGATTCCCCGGGGAGCGAACCGAGTCGCTCGAGGTAGAACTCGACTGCGGCGGCGTGAGCAGACGCGCCGCGAGGAAGTTCTCGACACGGCCCCGACGCCTGGACCCCCGCCACCGGACCGTCGTGGGCGTAGACCGAGATCGCGGCACTCCCGGTCCGTGTCACGTCGGTCACGTGGCGCGACCCCTCCCCCGACAAGAAGAAGACGTGGCCGGCCGGATCGCAGGCGTAGACGACGTTTGCCGCGTGGGGACGCCCGTCGACGTCGGCGGTGGCGAGGCCGGCGACGGTGCGTTCGCTCAGGAATTGGGTGATGACGCGTAGGGCGTTGTCTTGGCTCACGACGGCATTCTACAGGATCGGTGACGACAGCGGACGGGTCCTCGATTAAGATGGGTGGCGCGAGGCGCGGCCTCGTGGGCACTGAAACCAAACGTCTACCTTTCTGAACTCGACACCGGGCATTCGGCAGGGGCCATTCGGCGCCCTGCATTCGGCGCTGACCGCGATCGGGTCTTGCGCGTGGATCGCTTACCGTCCCCAGATGTCGGACCCGTTCGGCTTAGGAGACGTTCACTCTTCGTTTGGCACGCATCTGTGAATCGCCGGAGACGCTGACCATGAACCGTCACACCGCTTGGATTCTCGTGTGCGCGTGGGTGGGACTCACGCTTGCGCCGTCCGCCGAAGCCGACTTCGTTCTTTCGATCGAAGAAGTGACTGTCGATCCCGGCGGAACCGTTGCAGTGTCCGTGACCCTGGACAACGACGACCCGATCGAGGCGTTTCAGTTCGGGATTGTGCACAACCCTGCTCAGCTCAGCGCCATCTCCATCGATCCGGGTCCCGCGCTCAGCGCCATGAACGGCGGCGACGGAGCTGACTTCCTCTACACAGAGATCGATCCGCTCGGCGAGCCCGGTAGCGTCGCCGGCGCCTTGTTCTCGCTATCCCTACCCATCGAGACCCTGCCCCCGGGTGTCGGTCACGAGTTGATCGAAATCACCTACGCGGGAGCGGTGGGAATCGCGACGGCAACCGCGTCTCCGCTCGACTTCACCGAAGAGCTCGGCGAACCCGACATCGAAGTGGTCGTCGCCATGGGTCCGGTCGCAGTGACCCCGACCCAAGTGTCCGGCGAGGTCGTCTTCAACCCGACGCCGATCGTAGACCTCGCCTGTACCCCGTCCGGATCGTGCAGCCTCGACTACGACCTGACCTGGACCAACCCGACGAGCTACGGAAGCATCCGGATTTTCATCGACGGGGTGTTCGACGGGAGCATCATCGGCATCGCCACGTCGACTTCGATCTCGTTCGCCACCGAAGGTGTCCACGAAATCTGCTTGGTGGGTAGCTTTGGTACGCTGGACTCTCCCCCAGCGTGCTGCACCTTCACCGCGGACCCACTCCCGGACGCCGTCGCCGATCTCTCTTGCATCGTCGACGGCGACACCTGCCTCGGAACGATCACGTGGACGAACACCGAGCCGTACACCTCGATCGAGATTCACCACGACGGCGTCTTGTTCGAGACGCTCGCTGGAACCGCCACGTCGACCACGCTACTTGCCGACGAGACGGCAATCACTCTTTGCGTGATCCCCATCAATGCGTGCGGCGTCGGCACGAGTACCTGTTGCAACGTGGCGTGTGGCGTCAGTTTCGTTCGCGGTGACTGCAACCTCGATCAAGGATTCGACATCGCCGACGCCATCTCAGGCCTCAGCATCTTGTTCGGAGGAGCGGCGCCCCTGCAGTGCGACGACGCCTGCGATGCCAACGACGACGGCGGCTTCGACATTGCCGACATGATCTACATACTGAACGCCCTGTTTGCCGGGGGACCCAACCCGGAAGAGCCGTACCCCGCTTGCGGACCGGACGTCACACCGGATCCGCTGGAGTGCACGTTCGGTTGTCCCTGAACATCTCGGAGACGACGGAGCCAGCTAGGCAGTAGCCCAGTAGCCGCCGCGCTGATGGTCGTACTGAGCTTCGCGACCACGGGCCGACGCGTCGACTAGATCGTCCACGCAGACCAGCGACCCCATCACCCACGTGCGAACCGGCTTGCCGGTGAGTGTCTCACCGTGCCACGGACTCCATTTGGACTTCGTCAGCTGCGACTCGTTGGCAATCGTGTGCTGCCGCTCGAGATCGACCAAGACCAAGTCGGCGTCGTAACCCTCCTCTATCCGCCCTTTCCCGATCATGTCCCACACCCGCGCCGGCGCGTCGCACATCCAGGCGACGACCTGTTCGATTGTGCAACGCCCGCGGTGGACTTGGTCCAGCAGTAGCGCGAGTGAGTTCTCGACCGCCGGCAATCCGGACGGCGACTTCGGGTACGGCTGATCCTTCTCTTCGAGCGTGTGCGGCGCGTGGTCCGTGGCGATCACTTGAATGCGGCCGTCGGCGAGCGCCGCCCACAACGCGTCGTTGTCCGCGCGGTCTTTAATGGAAGGGTTCATCTGAACCAACGACCCGAGCCGGTCGTAGTCATCGACGTTGAAGAAGAGGTGGTGAGGGCACGCCTCGGCAGTGACCAGCCCGCGATGGTCTCGTAATAGCTCGGTCTCATCCGCAGTCGACACATGCAGTACGTGAAAACGGTGATTGTGTCGGTGAGCGAGATCCATAGCGCGGGAGGTGGCGATACGCGCCGCGGCGTGATCTCGAATTTTCGAGTGGTCCCGGAACGAGTGACCTCCGTCGAGCGCGGCGGCGTTGGCCTGCACGGTCGCTTCGTCTTCGCAGTGCGCCGTGATGGGCAGTGTCGACTTCGAGAAGATAGCCTCGAGCGCCGCTTGCTCGTCGACCAAGAGCTCGCCGGTGCTCGAGCCGATGAAAATTTTGATGCCGGGAGTCCGCTGCGCGGACTTCAACTCTTCGACGTTGTCGGTCGTCGCCCCGATGTAGAAGCCGTAGTTCACGACGCACTTGGTGGCGGCCAGCGCCAGCTTCTCGTGCAGCTTGGCGACGGTGATCGTCTCCGGCTTGGTATTCGGCATTTCGAGAAAGGTCGTCACACCGCCCTTCGCCGCGGCCAGACTTCCCGTGTGCAGATCCTCTTTGTGGGTGAGCCCGGGATCCCGGAAGTGCACCTGGTCGTCGATCACGCCCGGGATCAGGTGAAGGCCCGTCGCGTCGATAACCTCGTCGACGGCGGTGATCGACGCGGGATCGATAGCGGCGATCGTCGTCCCCTCGATCAGGACGTCGATGTCGGCGCAGCCACTGGGGAGGACACAGCACGCGTTCTTGATCAGCGTGCGGCTCATTATCAGAGTGCGGCTCATTTCGACCTCTTGAAGACGAAGACGCTTGCCCCGCTCTCGCCGAGCCAGTGCATGGAATCCCCTTCGATCTTCACCCTCAGCGACTGCTCGACTCCCCCCGAGTTCGTCACGATCACGTAGAGACCGCCGCCCAGCGGTTTCGCTTCGTAGGCTTCAGACGTGTCGTGGACACCCGGCATACCAGCGAAGCTCGCAGTCCCGTCAGCTCGCAAACTCATCTTTACGGAGCTGGCGAGGAGAAGGCTCGCTACGACACGCTCCCTTTTCTCCTCGATCTCTCTTTCGCTCATCCCGGCGCGCTCCCCGTTGATCTCGAGCTGACGATTGAGAACCGACTTGGTCGCTTCGACATCGACCAACCAAACTCCCACGACGCCGGAGTCGCGCTGGGAGTACCACACCCAACCGGCGGCGCCGCAGAGTCCGACGATGACCAGGACGATCACCAACATGGGTAACGGGCTCTTCTTTGCGCGGTAGAAGCCGGTCCCGGCGGACACGGAACCCCCGCGACTAGGAGACGGGCCGCGGCGAGAGCCACGCGTTGGGGTCCGACCGCGGGCCGCCCCTGTCGCGCGCTGCTGTGAAGCGCCACGCTGCGGAGCGGCACGTTGGGGCGCGCTGGTTGGGACGTTTGGCTGGGCGTACCCTGGATCGTCGTCGTGGGTGTCTTCCTCGTAGAGATCGAAGTCGTCATCCACCGGCTCTTCGACTTCGGCGTCCGCGCCGATGACGTCCTCGACCGGGATAGCCAAACCGGAGTCGGCGGAATAGACCGTGTGGCTCCGCGGGACCTTCCCAGCGTCGACGAAACGTCGAATCTGATCAGCGTCGAACGGCCCCTTCTCTCCGGATTGGGTTCGGATCATGAAGTAAGACAATGCAAATAGGCCTCTCCGCGGCCCCGACCGATCGGGTGGTGGTCGGGTTATTCGTTCTGAACAGTCGCGCGATCGTCGTGATCGGGGCGCGGGCGAATGTCCTCGTGGGACATGATCTTTCGGGCGCACGCATTCCAGCGCAGCAATGCGACGTCATTGCCGTCGGCACACAACTCTTCGGCTTGCGCGAACGCATCCATAGCGCGGCGGAACCAAATGTATGCCGCCGCCCCGCAACCCATCCCGCCTTGGCGGTACATCGCCTTGGCGCGACGCTCGCAGATGATGCCGTGGTAGTACGCTCGCTCATAGTCGCTGTCGAGGGACTCGGCCATCTCCTTCGCCTCTTCGAAGCGACCGTGAAGTCCACGCTCGAACTGATCGGTGATCGAAAGAAGAAGCGCGATGCGGGCATCGTGATTCGTCGCGTCGGCTTCGAGGATGTCGCGGCAGATACTCTCTGCCTCACCGGGCTCGTTGAGCAATCGATATCGCTGCGCCTTGCCCAACGCCTCACCGACACCGGCGGCCGACAACTGCTTCAGCACGAAACGGAATTCGTCGTTGCTCATGGTACGCCTTCTGGTTCGCGCCTCTTACTTGCCGGTCGCCTTACGTATCAGCCACTGAATCGGATCGTAGAACGTATCCGCGACCCGCTCCTTGAGAGGAATGATCGCGTTGTCGGTAATGGTAATGCCCTCCGGGCAGACCACGGTACAACACTTGGTAATGTTGCAGTAACCGACTCCGAACGCCTTCTTCAACTCCTCGGTGCGGTCCTCGGTATCGAGGGGGTGCATTTCGAGAGCCGCAGTGTAGACGAAGTATCGCGGCCCGACGAACTCCTCGTGCTTGTGGTGGTCTCTAAGGACGTGGCAGACGTCTTGGCACAGGAAACACTCGATGCACTTGCGAAACTCCTGCACTCGATCGACATCTTCTTGGTACATGGTCCAAGAGCCGTCTTCGTTGTCGGGAGTGCGCGGCTTGAACGGCTTGATCTGCTTCTTAGCCTCGTAATTCCAGGAGACGTCCGGAACCAAGTCCTTGAGCGTCGGAAACGCCTGCATCGGCTCGATCGTGACCGGCACGTCGGTCGGCAAGTCGGTCATGCGCGTCATGCACATCAGTCGAGGAACACCGTTAACTTCGGCCGAACACGAACCGCACTTTCCCGCTTTGCAGTTCCAACGGACTGCCAAGTCGTTGGCCGACTCTGCTTGCACCTGATGAACTGCGTCGAGGACGACCATGCCTTCGGTGATGTCCGTGGAGTACTCCACGAACTCCCCCGTCTCCCCGTCGCCACGCCAAATCCGAAAGGTCACGGAAGCCATCAGCGGTTCTCCTCGATGATCTGCTGCAACTCCGACGGAATGGGAGGTAGGTCCTCGGCAAACACTTCCATCGATCCATCGGCGGCCTTACGCGTCACCGACCGCTTCTTACCCCACGACTCGTCCTTCTCCGGATAGTCATCGCGGAAATGGGCACCACGGCTCTCTTGCCGCTGCACCGCAGAACGAGCAATCGCTTCACTGACGATCAGCAGGTTGTCGAGATCGAGCGCTGTGTGCCAGCCCCCGTTGTACTCGCGGTTGCCCGAGACTCCGACCGCCTCGGCCTTCGTGCGAAGCCCTGAGATGAAGTCGACCGCTTGCTTCAGCTCGTCGTCTCGTCGCACGATACCGACCAGATCCTGCATTTTCTCCTGCAACGCGTACTGGACTTGGAACGGCCCCTCCGCGTTGGTCGGACGATCGAACGGAGCGAGCGCCGTCTTCTGGGCCGAGTCGACTTGACCCTGGTCGATGGTCCCCCAACCGTTCTCCTTGGCGAACAGCGCGGCGTGCTCACCGGCGCGTTTCCCGAACACGACCAAGTCTGAGAGAGAGTTTCCACCAAGTCTATTGGCACCGTGCAGCCCAGCCGCGCACTCGCCGGCCGCGAACAAACCCGGGACCGTCGACATCTGGCTATCCCCGTCGACCCGAATCCCCCCCATCGCGTAGTGCGTGGTGGGACCGACCTCCATCGGTTCCTTGGTGATGTCTATTCCGGCGAGCTCCTTGAACTGGTGATACATGCTCGGGAGCTTACGTTTGATGTGGTTCTCGGCGTCGGGCAGGTTCTTCTTGATCCACGCAATGTCGAGGAACACTCCACCGTGCGGACTGCCTCGGCCGTCGCGGACTTCGCGCATGATGCAGCGTGCCACGTGGTCACGGGTCAGCAACTCCGGCGGGCGACGCGACTCTTTGTCCCCCTGCGTGTACTTCCAACCCTCTTCGGGGGTGTCGGCCGTTTGGTCTTTGTAGAGATCCGGAATGTCGTCGAACATGAAACGGCGATTCTCGCTGTTGCGAAGAACACCCCCCTCACCGCGCACTCCCTCGGTGACCAATATTCCGCGCACGCTCGGCGGCCAGACCATCCCGGTCGGGTGGAACTGAACGTACTCCATGTCGATCAACTCGGCCCCCGCGTGATACGCGAGCGATTGACCATCTCCCGTGTATTCCCAGCTGTTCGACGTCACCTTGTACGCCCGGCCGATTCCGCCTGTCGCGAACACGACCGCCTTCGCTTTGAAGACGCGGAAGCGACCCCGCTCGCGATCGTACGCAACCACACCGACGACGCGATCACCGTCCTTCAGCACGTGGAAGATCGTCACTTCCATGTGAACATCGACACCTTGATGGATGCCGTGGTCCTGGAGCGTGCGGATCATCTCGAGTCCGGTACGGTCCCCGACGTGAGCGAGGCGCGGATAGCGGTGGCCGCCGAAGTTTCGCTGAAGAATGCGTCCCTCTTGGGTGCGGTCGAAGACAGCCCCCCACGCTTCCAACTCGCGAACGCGATCGGGCGCCTCCCGGGCGTGATGCGCCGCCATCGTGGAGTTGTTGCCGTACTGCCCGCCTCGCATCGTGTCCGCGAAGTGCACCTTCCAGTTATCGCGTGAGTCGACGTTGGCCAGCGACGCTGCCATCCCGCCCTCGGCCATCACCGTGTGCGCCTTGCCGAGCAGCGACTTGCAGATGAGGCCGACCGATACGCCGTGTGCCGACGCCTCGATCGCCGCCCGCAGGCCAGCCCCGCCTGCGCCGACGACGATGACGTCGTATTCCTTGGTCTCCGCCATCAGAAGAGCCTCCAGTCGGTCCAGGTCCCCTGAGCGCAGAGTCGGACGTAGAGATCGGTGAACCCGACCCAGAACAAGCTTCCCCACGCCCACCGTTGATGGCCGCGGTTCAGACAGCTGACGCAGTCGTACGCCTTCTTGCGAGCGGGTGATTTCGAGAAGGCGTCGAGCACGCCTCCGACGAGGTGGCGCAACGAGTGACAGCCGAGGGTGTACCCCGACAGCATCACCACGTTCATCGACAGCACGATGGTTCCAATGCCGACACCGAAGTGCTCGACACCGTCGTCGCCCATGAACCACATCGCCTTCCAAGCGTCGTGCGCGAGGATCAGCAAGAAGAGGAGTGCGACGTAGAGGAAGTATCGGTGCAGATTCTGAAGGATCAGAGGTATCGAGTTCTCGCCTAGGAATTTCTTTCGCCACTCACCGACGGCGCACGAGGGCGGATCTGCCCAGAACGATTTGTAGTACGCCCCGCGATAGTAGTAGCAGGTGAAGCGGAACCCGCCGGGCGCCCACAGGATGAACAGTGCGGGTGAGAATGGGAGCAATGCCGGCCACCACTCGGGCTGACCTTCGATCCACGCGTGCGGCCCGTCGCCGAAGATCAGGGGCGAGTAAAACGGCGACAGGTAGTTGCCGAGCTGATAGTCGGCATTCTGAAACGCGGCCCACGTCGAGTAGACGATGAACGCGGAGAATCCGAGGAACGTCAGCCCCGGTTTCAACCACCAAGCATCGCGACGTGCGGTTTCACCCATCCGCCGAGGCTGTCGGCGGATATCAACAGAAGGCAAGGACATCGGCGACTCCCGGTCGGTGTGCGCGAACGAAGACGCCGGTATCCTTAGCGGAGTTGGGGGGCGGAGTGAAGCAATTCCGAGCGGGACAGGCGCTCCGGTCGTAATTTGCTAGCGGTTACGGAACCCCGCCCGCACCGAGGGGCGAACGATCAGTAAGCACGACGTCGGCCCAAGATCGTTCGTGAAGCCTTGCGCGGTGCGACAAGTAGGGCCGGGAGCCAAAAAGAAAGCCGTGTTGCCGCTCGCGATCGATCGCGACGAGGCAACACGGCTTGTAAGAAAATGAGCTCCGGCGAGCCGGTTACTCGGACTTCTTGTCAGACTTCTTCTCGGCGTCTCCAGCGGCGGGAGCGGCCGGGGTCGCGTCCGCAGCAGGCGCCTCGGCAGTCGCTGCCGGTGCGTCCTTGGGCTTCTTTTCGGATTTCGCCTCGGACGGAGCCTCTGCGTCTGCTTTGCCTGCACTCTCTTTGGCCGCAGCCTCGTCGGCAGCGGCTTTGGCCGCAGCTTCTTCGGCCGCCTTTGCTTCCGCCTCGGCCTTCTTCTTGTCGAGGATCTGACGGCGACGATCTTCGTTCGCCTTCTTGCGCGACGTGATCTGCTGACGCGACTCCTCTTCCTTGGCCTTCAGCTCAGCACGACGCTTTTCCTTCTCTTCGTCGGCCTTCTCGATGGCACCCTTGCTCGAGTCCTGCTGCCACGCGAAGCGCTGCTGGAACTTCTCGACGCGGCCAGCGGTATCGACGAAACGCTGCTTACCCGTATAGAACGGATGCGACGCGCTCGATACGTCGAGGCGGACGACCGGGTACTCGTTGCCATCTTCCCAGGTGATCGTGTCTTTGGTTTTCACCGTGGAACGCGTCAGGAACGAGAAATCGGCAGCGGCGTCCATGAAAACGACCGGCCGATAGTCGTCGGGATGAATGCTCTTCTTCATCGCGAAACCTCTTCAACGTCTCGGTCACGCCGCTCAAACAGCCTGTGTGGCCAATCGAACACGGAGCGCCAAGTCCGCAAACTTCTTTTATTGCTAATCTTACGAACGAAAACACGCCCGAGGCCCGGGCGAAACGAACCGCATTGATTACCGCAAACGGCACTCGATGACAACCCTGCACCCGGAAAACAGGGTTCCGGACCGAGCCCCTCAGGAACGCGTACAGCGGTGGGGACTCAGGGGAGATCTGCCGACTTGACGCCTTCGCAATACCGCTCCGCGTCGTAGAACTCGTACTCCCCGCTGCACGGATCGTACACATCGTACGCCCAATCCTGACCGGCGTAGATGCCGAGGAAGTACCGCTTTGCCGGGGCGTTAGACTCGAAGTGGCCGTACTTGCGACTGAGTTGCCGCCGGGCCCGACTCTTCGATTTCCCCATGTACTCGAGCGTCCAGATCGCAGACGCCAAGCCGGTGCGATCGCTGCCCGACTGACAGTGCACTAGTATCGGGCGTTCGCAGTCGCGGTAGAGATCGAGTAGTCGACAGAGGTCTAGCTTGTGGGGAATGCGCCGAGCACTCATGTCGACGTCGTAATGGGCGACGTCGAGGTCGGCGCACACGTCGATTTCGTTGCGATACCACGACTTCTGGGGCTTGCTGCCGCGGAGGTTGATCACGGTGCGAATTCCGTACACGCGTATCACCCGCTCGAGCGCGGTCGGGGGCAATTGAGAAGACCGGTAGAACCGTCCTTCATCGAGTTCGTAGAAATGGGCGCGGCAGGAGGAGAGTAGGAGCGTGGCAAGAAGAAGAGTGAGCACGCGAACGATGGGGCCGGCCCTGCCTAGCTCTTGGAGCCAGGAGTCCGATCGG
>JAJFFE010000129.1 GCA_021776775.1 Planctomycetota bacterium
CTCCGTCATCACGGAGTAGCCCCTCGACGGCGCGGGCGCGAAGCTGGAGTTCTCGTACCGGATCCGCGATGGTCCATTTCGGTGGCAGGGACAAGTCGAGCGCGTACGCGGTGGCGAGTCGAACGAAGAAGCTATCGAGCGTGTCGACCCGCAGTCGATGGATCGAGGCGATCAGCGACGTCAGTGTTCGCGACAAATCCGATCGGCTCAGGTTCGGTCGCCCTAACTGCTCGCCGAGCGTGTTACGTTCCTCGTCGTCGAGCAACGCTGACGAGAGCCGCTGTAATACTCGCTCTAGAATCTCACCCGCGGCCTTGCGCGTGAACGTCGTGGCGAAGATGCGCTCGGCCGACTCTCCGGCGAGGAGGAGATCGAGAAAGCGCAAGGTGAGACGGAAGGTCTTGCCACTCCCGGCCGACGCTCGAATGACGAGGTTCTTGGTCATCGGACGTCACCGCCCTCGGAGTCGACCGCGTTGAGGACTTCATCGGCGCCTTCGACCAACAACCCATCCTGGCAGATCGGGGAGTACACCTCGGAGAACGCCGGCGGACGCTCGGCAGGCGGCCAGAACACCTTGTCGCGCAGTGCACGGACGATGGAACTCGCCACCTCATCGGCCTGCTCGAGTTCGGCGGAAGACCACTCGGCGGACAAGAGCCCGACGTTACGCAGGTCGCGTGGCAGGACGAGGTACCCGAGCTTCGCTGCCGAATCGAAGCCGTGTGCGGCCGCGAGCTGTCGATAGAGCGGGAGTTGCAGATCAACCCACTCCTGCACGGCTCGACGCTTCCCCGGCCGGGCCGGGTCGGGAGCGAAGGAGCGCTTGCGGTGCACCCGGTCCGGATGTTCTCCGGACTCCGAAGTTTTGTAATCGAGGATGAGGGTCTCACCCGTTTGTTCGTGCACGTCGATGCGGTCGATGGTCCCGGTCAACAGGAACGGCTCTCCGTCGACGTCCAACGGCACTCCTCCCGCGGCCGTCCCCAACTCTGCCGCGCGAATCTGCCAACCCTGGCGTCTCCATGCGACTTGCCAGTCGGCGAACGCCGCCAACCGTTGCCGCGCCCCGGCGAGTTGGATGCGAATGGCAGGCAACGGTTGAGCTCCGTAGCGATCACGCGCTTGCGAATCGAGAGTTCTGATGAGGTACGCGGCGAGCGCAGTCGGGTCGCGCGAATCGCGCATAACGTGATCCGCTCCGAACCGGGCGAGTACTTCGTGTACCAGGGTTCCGAACGCCCGCGCGTCGAGCTCCGTCGCGCGATCGTCGACGCTGTCGAGTTTCAAAACATGACGAAGATAGAAGCGGTACGGACAGGCGAGATAGTCCCGAAACGCGGTGACTCGAAGGCGGCTCAAGACCGGCGGCGCGATCGGAGCCGGAGGTTCGAAGCGCGCCAGTAGCCCTCTGTCGGAAGCCATTCCGACCGCCACCGTCTCCTCGGCAGGAGATCCGAAGCGAGCGATCCGCTTGGCGATGGAGACTGCGTCGCAGGCCAAGAGTAGTCGACTCGGTAGCGCCGGGCGTCCGTCGACGTCGAGACGGGTGGCGATCCAAACGATGTCCGCGTTTCCCCGGGTGCGAGCCTGAAGGCCCGTCGCGATGGCGGCGTCGCGAGCGTAGCGCCGTGAGTGATCGTTCAAGCCAAGGCTGCGTCGGGCTGGTTCGGGTAGAAACGGATCGATCGACGGCGGAGCGGGCAGTCCAGGTTCGTTGACCGAGGTCACGATCAGCCGGGGAGCGTCGTCGAGCAGCAGCTCCAGCCAGCCGATCAGTTCCACACTCGGCTCGCGCTGCGGGTCGGTCAGTGACGCGTCTTGCAGTGAGTCGCTGAGTATGGCGAGGGCGTCCGAGGCCGAAAGGCGCGGCGCCAAAACCGGATCGATTGCACCCATCTCGTCGAGTGCGTCTCGGACGAGTGCGAGCGCTTCCGCCACCTCTCGATCGATGGCGTGAGACTCTTCCAGCGTGCGGGCCGAGTAGACCGACTCGAGGACGGAGCGAATCGAGTCCGACCAATGTGGCAAGGATCGTCGCTCGTCACTAACGACGAGTGGCGCCAACAAAGTCGACAAGCGTTGGAGCGGAGCCGACAGTTCCGCGACGACGGGCTGGCCCGGGACCCAGGTCGAAGGAAGGAATTCGGCTCGGTATCGATCGAGTGCCGCTAGGTACTGCTCGGAGTCCGAGCGGTCATCACGAATCGTCGCTGCCTCATCGGGCGAAGAGGCCGCCGTGTCTGGCGCAGCGGCCGCGTCTGCTCGAGCAGTGCCGTCGGTTGCAGCACCGTCGTTTGCGATTGGGCGCGTCGACTGTAACCAGCGCTCGATATCCGGGTGTCGCATCAAGACCGAGACACCCTCGAAATTCAATTCCTGAGTGAGCCCGCGCATTGCCGCTATCAAGCGGGCGGGTCCGCAGCGCGCGAACGCTTGCCCAGCTCCACTGCGCGTCTTCACGTCCCGTTCGGCCAGCCTTCGTTGGATCGGAAGCGCGGCTGCGGCGTCGACCACACCGATGGCGACGTCCTCTACTCCGAGTGGATCGGTCACTCCGAGTGGCTCGGCGCCCGCTGTGGCCCACCGCTCTACCTGATCGACCACCTGGCTCGCTTGCGATTCGGCGTCACGGGCGAACGCGACACTGCGTTCGGGGACGGCGATGTGCAGATCACCCCAGCGGTCGGGCCGCGCCACACCGAACGAATCGTACGCATCCTCCTCGGGGTGCGCGCCGCAGACGATCGCCGTCACCGGACCCGGCCACTGCCAGAGGTATCGCCGCAGCAGGCCGGGCAGGTCGAACAACCCCACCAGATATATGGGGCCACCGGACAGAGGCGCGGAGAGCTGCAACGCGAGTCGGCGTTGTCGGTAGCCGTCGACTCGGTCGTACTTTGAAAGACTATCGACGTATCGTTCTTCGACGCCCGCGGCCAACGCGACCCGCCGACTCGGCAGCCGTTCGGCGGCGTCGCCGATCGACAGCGCTTCACCGGACAGTTCCCGGTGCAGGCTGTCGAGGAGCTCGGCCAAGACCCAGCGACCCAGGGGTGTGTCGGTGCCGATTCCCAGTTCCTCACGATCCTCCGGCGAGATCCGTCCGAGCGCCGCGCACCACGCGGAGAGCCTCTCGAAGGAACTTGCGGTTACCCCGCGTTCACCGATGTCCGGAGCGTCACGCGACTCCCGCTCGAGTTGCATGAGTTCGATCGCTCGGCCGGGGGTGACAATGCTCGGTGGGACCCACGGCAGCTCGGAGGCCGACGCGCGCAAGGAGAGATGGTCGAGGATGCGCCGACCTGAACGAGCACCGGGCACGACGACCGTGACGTCCCGTAGATCAGCGACGCGTCCAGAAGGGCGATCTACCTGGTGACGATCGAGGAGGATCGCCGCGAGAGCACTCGCGTACGGTTCGGCGCCGTCGAGGATAATTCGCTGGGGATCGGACAACAGAATCGCCCTCGGGGAGTCGCAAGGGAAACAAACGATGAGAGAGCAATGGAACACTCATCCGGCGGGGGCTGCACTCTACATCCTCGATCGAGGTTCGAGGCGCGAATCCGCGAAAACGGGATCGTCTTTCTTGTCCCTTCATTCCCCGGCAGAAGCTTGCAATTTTCGGAGCGCATCCGCTAATGCGCTCCTGGCCCAGGTGTGTCCCCAAGGTGTGTCCCCAAGATGTGTCCTCAGAGGAGGAATCGTGCGGAGTACTGTCGTCTTCACTGCCATCCTGCCGGCGCTGCTCGTCGGCGTAGTTGCGGCAGCTCTCGACGGCCGACGAGAGCAGCGTTCCATCGACCACTACCTCTCGGAGATTCGCGCGGCGGGCACGGTCGACAACCGCCGCCGTAACATCGCCATGCAGAACCTCAAGCTCCTGTTGTCGACACTAGACGCAAAGCACGTCTCCCTAGTCGAAGACCGGGTAGATTCGGAACCCTTCCTCGACGCACGCGTCATCCTTCTTCGCGGCTTCGGATCGATCAACGTGCCCGAGGCGGCCGAGGCGGTCGGGCGACGCTTACTCGAGCTGACGAAGTTGCCAATGGTGGGCGCCACGCGGGCCGAGACCTACGCGGGATTCCTCGCGTTGCAGGAGATGACGGTGCCTCGGGCGTTCGAAGTCTTGTACGAGATGATTCCTAAGCTCGACTCTTCGACACGACCCTTCGCCCTCGCCGCCGTCGCCGGGAAGCGGGAAGTGTTCCAATCCCTCGACCGTATCGCAGTCGCTCTCGAATCCGCGCAGCCAAGCGTTCGCGCGGCGGCCGGGCTCGCACTACGCGACACGACGGGAGCCCTCGGACAAGAGACGCACGCCGAAGTCGCCGCGATGCTCGAAAAGAGGATCCCCGGCGAAACCGATCCGGTCGCAATCCAGGCATTCATCGTCGCACTCGCCTCCCACCGTCAACCGTCTTCGGTTCCAGTACTCGAGCAGGTCCTTCTCAACAACACGCTACCTCGGACACGGGAGCGAACGGTCGAATCGCTGATCGTGATCGGCGGAGAAGAAGTGGGGCGGGTGCTCGAACGCCACGCCGAGCGAGAGACCGACGCGAGAACCCGCGCCAAGGCTGCCGAAGGAGCGATGGACATCCTCGAAAGGGACAACTAGCCCGAACGCCGCTTTCACCCGTCGCAGCAATTCACCGAAAGAGCGGAGTCGTTACGCGCCAACTGCCGAGGCGCTTCGTCCGGCTAGGAACGAGTCTGTTTCACTTTTTGGCCGCACGTCTAGACAGATTTGTGCGGCACAGGGAAAATGATACTCTGAGCGGGGATGGTTGAGCGGGGATGGTTGAGACGTCGACCGAGCGACGCTGAAGCGCTGGCTTCTGTTTCTCGACTCCGCGGGCACCGGGTGGGCATCCGCTAATTGAGATTCTTCACACGAAAAAAAAGGACGACGCCGTTGCTGACGCTGGGCCGCCATCTCATAGCCGAATTCTACGGCTGTAATCGTGAGACGATCGATGATCTCGCGCTCGTTCGAACTGCGCTCGTCGATGCCGCCCGGGCCATCGGGGCGACCGTTGTCGGGGAGACGTTTCACAAGTTTGCGCCGCAAGGGGTGAGCGGGACAGTCGTCATCGCCGAGTCGCACCTGTCGGTCCACACCTGGCCGGAGAAGGGATACGTCGCTGTCGACATTTACACCTGCGGGGGGCTCGACCCTCGAAAGGCGGTACCGGGGCTCACCCAGGCGCTCGAGTCGAGCAGTGATCGGTGCCAAGAAATCTTGCGCGGCCTACCTGAAGACATCGATCAACAACGGGATCTCCTACCGAGCGACGTCACGATCGTGACCTCGCTCGAGGAGCACAAGTAGTGTCGTCACCGCGTATCGAGTCGGACGCGTACCAAGGAGAGTTCGACGGGACGTACGTCAGTGAACGCGCGCCGGGATCCCGCTTCTCGATCGCCGTCGATGAACGGTTGCACCATGAGCAGAGTGCGTTTCAGAAGATCGCGATCTATGACACGGAGTTCTTCGGTCGCGTGCTGACGCTCGACGATCTAGTCATGCTGACGGAGCGTGACGAATTCGTCTATCACGAGATGCTCGTTCACATTCCACTCGTGAGCCTTCCGGACCCGAAGTCGGTGCTCATCATCGGTGGGGGAGACGCCGGCTGTGTCCGCGAAGCACTCAAGCACTCGGTCGACCGAGTGGTCCAGTGTGAGATCGATGAGCGCGTGACCCGCGTCTGCGAACAGTTCTTTCCGTGGGTCGGACCCGCGGTATCGGACCCACGCGTCGAGTTGGTGTTCGACGACGGCGCTGAGTACCTACGTCAGAACGAGGCGTGCTTCGACTTGATCGTGGTGGATTCGACCGATCCCACTGGGCCCGCGCTTTCCCTCTTCACGACCGAGTTCTATTCTAGCGTTGCCCGCGCGTTGAAACCGGGGGGCGTCATGGTGGGGCAGACGGAGTCTCCGCACTTCGACGCGGTACTCGTCGGACGAGTCTACGAGCACATTCGCGGCGCGTTCTCCCACGTCTCTGCCTATGGTGGTGCCATTCCGACCTATCCGAGCGGGTACTGGACGTGGAGTTACGCATCTAGCGATCGGAACCCCGGTGACCACGCCGATGAAGCCGCCGCACGGCGAGTCGGCGCGAGCTGCCGCTACTACCAACCGGGTCTTCAATCGGCGGCGTTTCAATTGCCGAGGTTCGTGGAACTGGCGATTTCAGGACAAGATCCCTTCGCCAAATTCACAGCCCGCGTAAACCGCTAATCTCCCAACTCTTCCAGTCTCCGAATGTCGATCGCGTCGCGCACATTCTCGGAACCTAAGAGGTCGTTCACCGAGCCGCGGCGTGCTCACCCCGAAACCCATCTCCGCGGCAACTCACGCTCGACGATCAGCCGGGCGCGGTGAGCACGACTCGGCACGTAGAACCCCGTCCCTGCCCCCAAGATTTGCGGACCACCGAACCGATACCAAGATTGGAACTCTTCACGGGCCGTGCGGCCCATTTCTGATCAAGGTCGCAAACCATCATGAACGCGCCGACTCTACCCATTGAAGAGCAAGTCGCTCATCTCTCCGTACAGCTACAAGAGTCGCAGGACAACACCGCGGTGGTCCTCAAGACAACGCAGTCGTTGGAGCATGCAACATGCTTTGACGACGCGGCCCGCGGCGCACTCGAGTGTGTTCGATCTTGCTTCGGCTGGGCGTACGGATCGTATTGGAGCTTCGACCCGAGCGGCGGCTGCGCCATCGTGTGCGAGTCGGGAACCGTCGACCCCGAGTTCGACCACCTCGCTCGTCAAACGAGGTACAGCCCGATGACAGGGTTGGCGGGGCGCGTCTCGCGAGAGCGAGAACTCGTATCCATCGACAACTTGACGGCAGCGGAAGACGTCCGTCTCGCCTCGGCCATGCGGCACGGAATGCGCACGTGTGTGATGTTCCCGATCATCGTCAACGATGAAGTCGTCGGCGTCATGGACTTCTTCGCTGACCAACCCCTCACTCCGCTGAGTGCTGAGCGTCTCGATTCACTGCACAGCGTGAGCATGCTTCTCTCGCTCTGCTTTACCCGCCTACAAAATCTCAAGCAAGCTTCCCGATTGTTGGCGGCGATCTCCGGTGCGAGTAACGCCCTGATGTTGTGCAGCACGGATTTCGAGGTTGCGTACACGAATCCAGCGGTCGAGCAGCTGTTTCGTCGCAACGAGTCCGCTTTCCGATCGTGCTCTTCGGAATTCAGCGTCGACAGGTTGCTCGGTTCGAGCATCGGCATCTTCTTTCCGGATCCGACCGTACCGCAGCGCATCTTTTCCAACGTCAACGCGCTTCCGGCACTGCACCAAATCGAGATTGCCGATCGCATTTTCGAGATCAACGTCACCGCTATCCTGGATCACCAAGGCCACTGGATGGGAAACTGTCTCGAGTGGCGGGATCTCACGGAACAGCGTCACGCAGAAGAGCAGGTCGCAGGATTGATTCGGAGTGCGGTGGCCGGTGACATCGATCACCGTATCGACGCGTCGAACTTCGACGGTTTCATGAAGGGGCTGGCCGAAGGCTTCAATCAACTGATGGACACGGTGAGTGACCCGATTCGTCAGACGGCCGAAATCGTCAGCTCGCTCGCTAGAGGGCGGCTCGTCGAAACATTGCACGGAGGGTTCGAAGGGGAGTTTGGTGGGCTCGAGGAGTCCGTCAATTCCTGCGTCCTGAACCTGCGCGAGATGGTCGAAAACGTCAAGCGCGTCGCGGCGAACATGCAGGAAGCGTCGGCCAATATTGCCCAGGGGAACACCGATCTGAGCCAGCGCACTGAAGAACAGGCGGCGTCACTCGAGCAAACCGCCTCGACCATGGAAGAGATCACCGGCGCGGTTCGGCAGAACGCTGACAACGCGAAGCGGGCCGACGAACTCGCACTCGAAGCGAAAGTCTCGGCCGAGAAGGGCGGTCAGGTCGTCGGCAATGCGGTAGGAGCCATGGGTGAGATCAATGCGAGTTCGAGGAAGATCGAAGACATCATCGGAGTCATCGACGAAATCGCGTTCCAAACCAACCTCCTCGCGCTGAACGCTGCCGTGGAAGCGGCCCGGGCGGGCGAACAGGGTCGCGGCTTCGCGGTCGTCGCCAACGAAGTTCGCAGCCTCGCCCAGCGCAGTGCGGGCGCAGCCAAAGAGATCAAAGCTCTCATCAAAGATAGCGTGTGCAAAGTCGAAGAGGGGACTCGTCTCGTCGACGCTTCGGGGCAGACGTTGTCGGAGATTTTTCAGTCCGTCGAGATCGTCAGCGACATCATCGGGGACATCGCCTCGGCCAGTGGCGAACAAACCCGCGGGATCGAACAAATCAACCGCGCTATTGCTCACTTGGACGAGATGACCCAACAGAACGCTGCGCTAGTGGAGCAAGCCGCCGCCGCGGCCGAGTCGCTCGACGAACAGACCGCGAACCTCAACGACATGATGACGTTCTTCGACGTCGGCGAGCAACGGAGTCAGCCCCAACGCCGACCCTCGCGAAAGACGGCTCGCGTTCAGCGTCGACACGTCGCACCGGAAGACGAGTGGGAAGAGTTCTAGAGGTGCGGCCGGAAAGTGCAGGTGCGGTGAATGGTGGAGTTCGGCGGAAGATTGCCGTTCGGAATTCGCAGGCGAATTGGTGGATTCGTTGAGGATTACGAATGGTGAGATTCCGTCGAAGACCGCCGCG
>JAJFFE010000130.1 GCA_021776775.1 Planctomycetota bacterium
GTCTCCGCGCCGACGGCTTCGCGCCGCTCGCGTGGATCAAGGAGTCCCTTCCGAAGTGCTCGCTGACTCCGTTCCCGGAGTGGCACTTCGACGGCCCGACCGGACGCGAGCGTCTGCTCGCCCACTTCGGCACTCAGACGCTCGAAGGATTCGGCTGCGAACATCTCGGACCGGGACTGCATGCGGCGGGCGCGCTGATTCACTATCTCCGAGATACACAGCGACAGTCGCTTCCTCACATCACGCGTCTGGTTCCCGGTCAGAGCGGGCGCTTCATGCGACTCGATGCCGCGACTTATCGCGCTCTCGATCTGGTCGAGCTCGCTCGTACGGGCGATCGCCGTGGATCGCTGCTGTGGATCATCGACAAGACCCGCACCGCGATGGGCGCCCGCCTGCTTCGCGAATGGCTCTGCTCTCCGCTCCTCGACCGAGACGCCATTCTGACTCGCCAAGGCGCGGTCACAGCACTGGTCGACGACGACAGCGGACGAAACGCTCTGCGCAGCGCGCTCGCACAGGTGCGCGACATCGAACGCCTGGTGTCCCGCCTGCCCCTCGGTCGCGTCAACGGGCGGGATCTCCGAGCACTACACAACTCGCTAGCCGCGATCCCCGAGTTGATCACAACCCTCGGTAACTACGAGAGCCGCGAGCTGACGGGAATTCGACGCGCCCTCGAAGTCGAGAGCTTGCCCGGACTCGCTGCGGCGATCGACTCGGCGATCGTCGACGAGCCGCCGATGACGGTCAAAGAGGGCGGCGTGATTCGCGACAAGTTCGAACCGGAACTCGACGAGCTGCGCTCGGTGAGCGCGGACGGCGTGCACTGGATCGCGCGATTCCAAGAAGCGGAGTCGGAGCGGACGGGGATCTCGAATCTCAAAGTCGGATACAACCGGGTCTTCGGCTACTACATCGAAATCACCAACTCGCACGGGGACAAGATCCCAGAAGAGTACGTGCGCAAACAGACGCTCAAGAACGCCGAGCGGTACATCACTCCAGCCCTCAAGCAGCAAGAGAACCAAGTGCTCGGGGCCAAGGAGCGGGCCGAAAAGCTCGAGTACGAGCTATTCCAGACCCTGCGCCGAGAGATCGAGCAGCACCTCGCGCTCCTGCAGGACACCGCGGGCGCGATCGCCCGACTCGACGCGATCACGTCGCTGTCGACGGTAGCGGCGGACGAAGGCTACGTGGCGCCGGAGATCCTCGAAGCGCCGGTACTCGAAGTCAACGACGGCTGTCACCCGGTAGTGGCGTCCGGACATGCGCGTACCGACTTCACGCCGAACGACGTGCACCTCGGGGGCGACCACCCCTCGCTCGCCATGATCACCGGTCCCAACATGGCCGGTAAGTCGACCTACATTCGTCAGGCGGCGTTGATCACCATTCTCGCCCAGATCGGCAGCTTCGTACCGGCGGCATCGGCACGCGTGGGAATTGCCGACCGTATCTTCACACGGGTCGGCGCAGCCGACGATCTCACGCGTGGCCAGTCGACCTTCATGGTCGAGATGACCGAGACCGCCAACATCCTCAACAACGCGACCGAGCGATCGCTCGTGATCCTGGACGAGGTCGGACGCGGAACCAGTACGCTCGACGGTATCAGCCTCGCGTGGGCCATCGCCGAGCACCTGGTGACGGAGAGCGGTGCGCGCGGACTGTTCGCCACGCACTACCACGAACTCACCGAACTCGAAGAACGGTTCGAGGGAAAAGTCCGCAACTTGAACGTGTCGGTCAAAGAGTGGCAGGATCAGATCGTCTTCCTGCACAAGATCGTTCCGGGCGGAACGGACAAGGCGTACGGGATTCATGTCGCTCGCTTGGCAGGCATCCCGGAAGGTGTGCTCGATCGCGCCAAGGCTATCTTGTCGCACCTCGAAGCGGGCCACATGAGCAGCCAACACGTGCCCGACCGACCCGACACGGCAGCCGCCGCCGCAGGATCGCAACAGCTCGACCTCTTCGGAAACGCCTACGACGGCCTAGACCGAAGACTACGTTCGAGCGACCTCGACCGCATGACCCCGATCGACGCGCTGGTGATGCTACAAGAGCTGAAGAAGCTCCTGCCCTAGCAACAGCTGCCGAGCGATCATGGCCCGGCTGAGGACGCGCGTGTCCATCAGGCGATGATAGGCACGTCGATACCCACGACGCAGGGAGGTAGACGAAGAAGACCGGCGCATCGTGGCGTGGCTCGAACATCAGTGGGCTGGGGATGGTCAAGTCGATGGCTCGCCACCGACTATGAGGCACGGGAGTGGGGTCGGACGCCGGGGAGTGGGTTGGCAAACAAGCACGCGTCAGAACGACGGACGGGTGCATCGGGGCGTGAACGATTCTGTTCCGGGCGAGGGGCAGCGGGCGGACCCGACTCCGTTGAGTGTCGGTGGGATACGTGGATGTTGATAGGGGCTGTGCGATCCCTGTCGGGGATGCGGTTGGACCACCTCGTCCGGATCCGGACGAGGTTTGGCGGTCGCAATGCTTCCTCTATCTTGGATTGTGCGAAGAGCCAAGAGCCGGGTTGGAGTTTCCTTCGGAAAAGCAAGCCGGTCCCGAGGCGAAGAACTCGTCCGACGCAGATGCAGTTGCTGCTTCTGCGAAGAAGGGTTTGGTCGAGTGGCTACAGTTCGCGCCACATCGTTTGCACGATGCCGCAGCCAGCAACGCAGCCAGCCGATGCCGCACGCTCACCCATAAAATCCGCCCCCAGCCCGGTACGGATCACGCCGCCCAGCGAACATTCCTCATCGCCCAACCCACACCCGCAAGCATCGGGCACCGCCGTTGCCCCACGATCGAGAAAAGAGCGGGGCGCCATGAGTTGGCGACCCGCTCTTGTTCGTTCTACCCGCCGTTGTTTCGGACTCTCAGATCAACAGGTCGTGCACGACGTTGCCGGCGACGTCGGTGAGTCGGAAGTCTCGACCCATGTGCCGGTAGGTTAGCTTCTCGTGATCGAGCCCCATGTTGTGGAGCACGGTGGCTTGAAGATCGTGCACGTGCACCGGGTTTTCGACGACGTCCCAACCCCAGTCGTCGGTCGCGCCGTAAGTGAACCCGCGCTTGAAGCCGCCTCCGGCTAGCAACACCGAGTTGACGCGCGCATTGTGATCACGGCCGTAGGTGCGGTACGAGAGCGATCCCTCGCAGTAGGACGTTCGACCGAACTCGCCCGTGAACATGACGATGGTGTCTTCGAGCATGCCGCTCTCTTCGAGATCGGAAAGCAACGCGGAAGCCGGCTTGTCGACTTGCTCACACTTGTTCGGCAGGGCCCGCGGAATATTACCGTGGTGATCCCACCCCCCGTCGGCGACCTGAATGAACCGAACGCCACGCTCACACAGACGGCGAGCCAAGAGGCAGTTGTTGGCGAACGAGGTCTGACCTGGCTGAGCACCGTACTTCTTGAGGACTTCCGGCGACTCCTTGGAGATGTCCGCGAGTTCCGGGACCGATGACTGCATGCGCCCCGCCATCTCGTACGCATTGATCCGAGCCTGGATACTGTCGTCGCCGGTGCGCTGCTGCTCGATTTCGTTCAACTTGCTGATGGCGTCGACCACATTGGCGTCGGACTCCTTGGTCACGCCGGGCGGACTCTTCACGAACAGGACCGGTTCGCCCCCACTGCGAAACGGAACGCCCTGGTGCTTCCCGGGCAAGAACCCGCTGTGCCAGACTCGCGGGTGCAGCGGTGCGAGACGTTCGCCGCCGGAGAGCAGAACGACGAACTCGGGCAAGTCCTTGTTGAGGGATCCGAGCGCGTACGAAACCCACGCCCCCCACGACGGACGACCCAAGAGCGGTGTCCCCGTGAACAGCGACGTCATCGCCGCTTCGTGAAGAACGTGATCGGTCTGTAGAGACTTGACCAACGTGAACTTGTCGGCGTGTTGTGCCATGTGCGGCAAACACTCCGAGAACGTCATCCCCGACTTCCCGTACTTCGAGAACTTGAATTTCGACCCGACCACAGGGAGCGCTCCCTGCCGCTCGGTCACGCCGGTGATCCGCTGCTCCTTGCGAATCGACGGGGGCAACTCTTCCCCGCGACGCTCGTTGAGTAGCGGCTTCTCGTCGAACAGGTCGAGCTGCGAGAGCCCTCCGGACAAGAAGATGACGATCATTCGCTTCGCCTTGGCCTTCGCCGGATCGAACGCGTGCGGCGACGCCGCGAAGAGCTTGTCGAAACCGAAGAGACTCGACAGAGCAAACCCACCGACACCGAGGGCCGAACGTTCGAGGAACGCACGACGACACAGCTGAGAGTGAATCGCCCGGTCTAGCGCAGTCTGTTTGTCTTGCATGTGGATCTCCCTAGAATCAGCCGCGGTGGATGGTTGCGTCGAGGTTCAACAAGGCGCGACCTACGGATGCCCACGCGGCGATCTCTCCGGTCTCGGCTTTGACATCAGTCTTGCTGTCGCCAATGGACAAGAACTCCTTGGCGAGCTTTTCGTCTTTGAAGTGCTCACGTTGATTGGCGAGCAGGTCGGCGAGGATGGCGAGTTCTTGATCCGACGCGTGTCGCGAAGTGCAGAGCCGGAATCCGTACGCCAGCCGCTCCTTGTCGGTCTTGCCTCCCTCCTTGAGTAGTCGGTGGCCCAGCATCTTCCCGGCCTCGACGAACGCTTGGTCATTCATCAACACCAGCGCCTGCAGCGGTGTCGTAGATTCGTCGCGCTTGACCGTGCAGGTCTCTCGCTTCGCGGCGTCGAACGTGATCATCGACGGGTACGGCACGCCACGCTTCCAGTAAACGTAGAGGCCGCGACGATACTGGTCCGGTCCCTTGTCACGGCGGTACCGTTGACCGCGACTGACCGACTCCCACAGTCCGTCCGGCTGGTACGGCCGCACGCTGGGCCCGCCGACCTTGTTGACAAGCAATCCGCTGACGCTCAACGCGTTGTCGCGGATCATCTCGGCCGAGAGACGGAGGCGCGGGGCCCGAGCCAGCAAGCGGTTGTCGGCATCGATCTCACGCAATTCGTCGGTCTCGTCGGAGGACTGACGGTAGGTCGCCGAGAGCACTATCGTTCGGTGGAGCTTCTTGAGATCCCAACCGCTTTCACGAAACTCGACGGCCAGCCAATCCAAGAGCGCGGGGTGCGACGGTCGACTGCCCCGAGTACCGAAGTCGTCCGGAGTGTCGACGAGACCAGTGCCGAAGTATTGCTGCCAGAGGCGGTTGACCGTCACCCGACTGGTCAGCGGGTTGTCATTCGAAACTAACCACTTCGCGAGACCCAAACGGTCTCGCGGCGCGTCGGCCGGTAGATCCGGGAGCACGGTGGGTACGTCCGAATCGACCTTGTCGCCGCGGTTCTTGTACGAGCCGCGAATGAACACGCGAGTCTCACGCTTCTTGTCGCGTTCCTTCATGACCAAGGTCTGCGGCATGGTGCGTTCAATTCGGTTCTTCTCCGACTCGAGCTTGACGAGTTCCTCACTGAGAAGACGACCCACGGTATCAACGCGGCGTCGATAGAAGTCACGGACCGCCTTCTCTTGGCGGGACATGGCCTTGGCGGCCGGCGCCGACTTGGCGGAAGCGGTCGCGACCGCTGCGTCGCCGGCCGAAACCATGGTCGCCGGACGCACCGCGGTTGACCCGTCATCAGCGGTGGCTGCGGCCGCGATCTCACCGGGGTCGCTTCGGTCGTCGGAGAGCGTTGCCCGTAACGCGGTCACGACTTCGTGATTGATCACGTCGTCGCCCTCGGCATCGAGATCGAATGTCACCGAGATACCGCCACGGTTGCGACCGCGGTTGCCGGACTGAGCGGCCATTGCTTCGGCGTTCTCATTCGCTTCCGGTGCCGCTTGCTCGCCACCGCCACGACGACGCGAAGAACTCTGCGGCTGGCCCTTGACCGCGACCTTGACCACGATTTCGTTCTCGCCGCGACGCAGCCCGATCCGAACGGTGCGGGCGCTTGAGCTTCCGCCGCGTCGTCGAAAGTTGCTGAAGTTATCATTGTTGTTGCCTGAGTTACTGGCCGCGCCACGCTCGGGCTTGACCGGGGACGGAACCGTCGGCGCTTCGGAGAGTACCGACTCGCCATTGACCCATATCTGCGCGCCGTCGCCGCCGCTGAGGGTCACCATGGCGGTGCGCGGGCGCGTCGACTCAATCTTGCGAGTCAAGTACCACACCGAGTTCGTCCCGCTCAGTCGGAACGAACGACCATCCAACCACGCTCGCTGCTCGGTCCAGCTCAACTTCGGTGGAGGACGACGTCGTCGACCCTGGTTCGCCTCGGCGGGAGCATCCGGTTTCGCGGCGTCGCCCGGCTTGTCGGACTTCGTCTCGGTCTTCTTCTTCTCGGTCTTCTTCTTCTCGGCGCTCTTCTTCTTGGTGTTGGCCTTCGCGGCCGGCTTCTTCGACTTAGCGCTCGACGGGTCTGCCGTGCTGGAGCTCGACTCACCGTCTTTCTCAGCCGGCGCCTGCTTCACACTTCCGTCGGCTGAGGAATCGGCGTCGCTCGGCGCTGCCTCGGCGGAGGAACCGCCCTTCTTGAAGCCGCCCTTCGATCCCTTCTTGGCGCCACCCTTACCCGAAGACTTCGCACTGTCGCCGTCCGACGCACTCGGCTGTTCGGATGTGCTGCCCTTCGAAGCGTCGGAAGCTTCACCCAGAGACTTCTTGGCGCTGGCCTTACCTGGACCACCCTTGGAAGCTGAGCCACCCTTGCTGGTTCCCTTGCCGCCGCTGGGTCCGCCCTTTCCGCCTTTCGACGCGTCCTTCTTCGGATCCGGCACCTTCGGTGGATCGAACTTGCGCTTCAGATCCATTCCCTTTTCGAGGTTAGCTTCGGGTTCGAACTTTGTCGCGAAGGCGTGGTGCACGTCTTGCGCGGGGAAGGGTCCGACCGAACTCCACAGCTTGTTGGTCGTCGGGAGCAAGAGTTCCCGGACCGATTCGTCATCGGTGTACGAAACGCGGAACCGACTGATCAAACTTTTGTAAGGGCGCGACGTCTGAGCCATCGAGATGTGAATGACGGAGACGTCATTCAGATCGAGAGTCTCGAGCGGCAGCAAGATCGCTTCGTGGGGTTTGTTGCGCTCGTCACCGACGATGCTCCATCCGCCGCCACCACGGCGGCCAAAGCCGCCGCCATTGGAGTCATTGCTGTCGTCGACGACGATGGAGCCGTCGAGCGACCCTGGAAACTTGTCTTCAGGGGTGGGGTCTTCAGGGTAGACCTGGTTCAGGTCCGTGTCCCAACCGGCCCAGTAGACGAGCGGCGGATCGGAACCGTCCGACAACGATGAAACGCGAACCTTCACCTGCGACAAGACGAAACGTCCGTCGTCGGAACGGCCGCTCATCGGCAGCTTCTTTTTCTTCTTCGACGGCTTCGCGTCTTCGTCGACCTTCGCCACGTGGTTCACTTCAGGCGGCAAGACTTCGAGGCGAATCGCTGTGATCTTTCGCTTACCCGGCTTCAGAACCAGGTCGTAGGTATCGCGAACGGGCGCGGTTCCCGTGGCCTGGATCGAACCGTCGTCCAGACGTTCGAGAATCGACCCCTTGTGTCCCATGACTCCGATGGGATTCGCCGTCACCCACTGCGGCTCGCGATCGAGACGCTCGACGGTTCGCTGCACCCAGTCGCGTTGCGCCGTATCCGTTACGGGATCTTCCTGATCGAGTCGGTTCTTCAGATCCTGAATTCGCCGCTCGAGGTCGGCGACCCGCGGCTCTTGCGTTTCGGTCGGTACTGCAAGCGTTGAACGCGAACGACCAAAGCCCCCACCGTCACGCTCCTGCAGGTGGTTGAAGAAGCCGTAGAACTTGTAGAAGTCCTTCTGAGAGAGTTCGTCGAACTTATGGTCGTGACACTGTGCGCACGCGAGAGTCAAACCCAACCAGGTGGTCGCGGTCGTCCCAACTCGATCGATCACGTAGACGGATCGATACTCGTCCGGCTCTTCCCCCGCTTCGGAGTTGACCGGGTGGTTGCGATTGAACCCAGTAGCGACTTTCTGCGCCGTCGTTGCGTCGGGCAAAAGATCACCCGCTAGTTGCTCGATCGTGAACTGATCGAACGGCATATTCTGATTGAAGGCGTTGATAACCCACTCACGCCACTTCCACGCTTGGCGTCCGCTGTCGGCTTGGTATCCGTTGGTATCGGCGTAGCGCGCAGCGTCCAACCACTCTTGCGCTTGCCGTTCTCCATACCGCTCTGAAGCGAGCAGTCGATCTACGACGGTCTCGAACGCGGTTTCGGAGTCGTCGGCGAGAAACGCTTCAACCTCGTCAGAAGTAGGCGGTAAGCCGGTCAAGTCGAATGTCACACGACGAATCCACATGTCACGAGTCGCTGCAGCGCTCGGAGCGAGTCCGGCTTCCCGACGACGCGCACCGACGAAGTGGTCGATCGCGTTGCGTGCCCACACCTCATCCTCTTCGTGTAGCTGCGGCAATTCAGCGCGAACCGGTGGCTCGTACGCCCAATGCCCCGACCACTCGGCGCCCTGCTCGATCCACCGCTTCAGCGTCTCGATCTCGCTCGCTTCGAGCGGCTCGGACTCATCGATGGGCGGCATGCGGTCGAGCTCGTCTTCCGCCACGAGTCGTTGATAGAGCAGCGACTCGTCCGGCTTGCCGGGGACCACGACGTGACCCCGCCGACGCTTGGCCAACGCACCTTCGCGGGTATCCAGCCGAAGGCGAGCCTTGCGCGTCGCCTCGTCCGGACCGTGGCACGCAAAGCAGTACTCCGCGAGGATCGGTCGCACGTCGGCGGCGAAGTCGACGGCGCCCGAAGGCTCGGCCTTGGGAACGACGCCCTCGTGTTGAGCGAACGCGAAGCGACTAGCTGCGACGATGACGATCAAGCCGACGCAGAACACGAGCGAACGCGTACCGATAAAGCGGACGGTATGACGCATCGAAAGCTCCCCGAGAGTTGAAGTTATGGGCTATGAAAAGAGGCTAGTTGTTCGGGCAGCCAAGCCCAGCGCGGGCGGTCCGAACGGGCCCGAGGTCGGGGCGAAAGGGCGATCCCCGCCGATCGGCTCGGAGCGGCGGGAATCGCCCCGGAGAACCCTCTTGACTAACCCTCGCCCCAATGTGACCATTTGGTCACATGTCAAGCATAGCGGATCACGACGACGACAGAACGTGGAAGGCGCTCGCCGACCCCAGTCGACGGGCCATTCTCGACCACTTGCGATCCGAACCGATGACCACAGGCGCTTTGGTCGAGCGGTTCGAGTTCTCGAGGTTCGCGGTCATGAAGCATCTGCGCGTCCTCGAAGAAGCTGGACTCATCGTAATCGAACGCCGAGGGCGAGAGCGACTCAACCATTTGAATCCTGCTCCGATTCAGGCGATTCAGCGCCGTTGGCTGCGACCGTTCGAAGCGGCGGCGGCGGACAGGCTCTTACGCTTGAAGGAACTCGTCGAATCCACCGAGAAGCCCGAGGAAGGGAAGTAGCGATGCCAATCGAACCCACTGCCATGGGGTCCATCGCGATCGAAGTCACGATCGATGCAACACCAGAGTCGGTCTGGACCGCGTTGACCAAGGATATCGGTCAATGGTGGCCAAGTGATTTTTACGCCGGCGGTACGGAAGGCTCGCGATCGTTCCTTCTGGAAGCGTTCCCGGGCGGCCGCATGTACGAGTCCTGGTCGGACACCGAAGGACTGTTGTGGGGCACAGTGCAGACGGTCGCCATCGGTCGAAAACTAGAGATCTCTGGGCTCGCGTTTCCCCAATGGGGCGGCCCGTCGCTGTGGTTGGGAAGTTGGGACCTCGAGGGTAAAGGCGGCGTCACGAAGGTGCGCTTCACTGAATCCACGATTGGAAGAGTCGACGAGGCCGGACTCGCCGAGAAGGAAAAAGGCTGGCGATACCTGTACGGCGACGTACTGAAGAAACACTGCGAAGGCTAACGATGTGAATCGCCGTAACGAAAAAAGCCGGACGTCCCACAGCTGTGGAACGTCCGGCTTCTATGTGTGAACAACACCGGTATCGTTAAACGCCGAGCCCGGTGTCGCTAAACGCCGAGTTCGGTGCGCTTGCCCTTGAAGTAGTTCATGGCGCGCGGGTTGTCCTTGTACTTCGCTTCGATCTTTTCCAAGGCTGCAACGCCGGACTTCTTGTCCTTCGTCACAATCGAGTGGTCGATCACACCTATCCAGAAGCGATCGAAGAGATCGGCTCCGGCGTCCTTACAGACAAGGTCGTTCTGGTAGAAGCCGTACAGCTTCTCGTTGAGCGCCTTGTTTGCTTCTTCGTCGCGCTCCTTGCCCTTCAAGCCGTCGATGGCTTTGCGAATGGGCCAGGTCTCCACCATGGCGTTGAAGAGAGCGACAATCTCTTTCTTCGCGGACTTCTTGCTCGCAAACTTACTGAGCGTTTTGAAGTCCTCTTCGTTGGGATCGAACACAGCTTCGATCAGAGCAAGGTTGCCCTTGTTCTTCTTGTTCGACTTCTTGGCCACGGCCGAGCGCGCCGAAACGAGAAGACCAACGGGCTTCATGCCCGAACGGAAGCTTGCTTCGTCGCTCGGTCGGAGTTCCTTGAGCACAGTGCCTTCGGAATCCATGAAGACGCAGTACGGGAAGCCGCGGCCACCCTTCTTCTGCAGCATTCCGGCGTCGGGCTCGCCATCCCACCGCGCGGTGATGTTGACGTACGCAACGAACTCCGTCGAAACTTCTTTCCACCAGTCCTGAAGGAGGGCTCCGCCCTCCAGTGCATTACAGGGCGGTCATGGTGAGTAGCTTCGAGTGAAGTAACCGAAGATCGGCTTCCCGGTTTTCTTCGAAATCGCTTGGGCTTTCTCGAGCGAGTCGACCCACTCGATCGACTTCATGAACTTCTTCTCGAGCTTTGCCTTGTACTTCTCTTCCATCGATTGCGCGTCGACCGCGCCTGCGAAGAGAAGGAGGACGGCGGCGCCCGCTACGATGCGGATCATGACTGATCTCCTCCACGGTTGGTTGTAGTTTGGAATCTTCGAGCCGACCGAGCGCAAGCGCTGGTCACGAACCCCGAACGGCGAGGCTCAATTTCGCGTTCCTTCATCTTCGGCGACCCCAAGGCACCGAGTCTATTCAAAATCGGGTCTATCCAAATCCGGATCGATTCCGGCCGGAAATCCTATCGACACTTGTCGGCCAAACGCAACTGGGCTCTTGGGTTGCAGTTCACGAGCTGTCAAGATCGCCACAAATGGTCATCACAGCGAGCTAGAGACGGAGCCCTTCCATGGTGAAGCCGATCCCCGATAGGTACCACACGATCACTCCCTACTTCACGACGAACGACGCCAACGGCCTGATCGAATTCCTAGAGAAAGCGTTCGACGGGACAGCAGATCGCCACCAGCTGCCCGACGGCACGTTGATACACGCCGAGGTCCGCATCGGCACGTCCATCGTCATGATCGGACAGGCCCGTGGCGAGTGGACCCCCATGCCTGGTGTTCAGTACGTGTACGTCGAGGATTGCGATGCCGTTTACCAGAAAGCACTGATCGCCGGCGGCGAGTCGCTCATGGAACCGACGGACATGTTCTACGGAGACCGCAACGGTGCGGTGAAAGACCCGGCCGGGAATCACTGGTGGATCGCCACCCACATCAAAGACGTGACGCCCGAAGAGCTACAGAAACACGCCGATTCGCAGGGCAAGTCACAGTGAGATTGCGTCGGCCGGGAGAAACTCCCGACTCGGCGCTCGATGAGGTAGAGCTCGAGTTCGCAGGCGACTACTCGTCGCGAAGAATCGCTTCGACTTCGTCGAGCGGCAATCCGACGACGTTGGTGTAGCTGCCCGAGAGGTCCGCTACCAGTGCCGCGCCCGAAGATTGGATGCCGTACGCGCCCGCCTTGTCGAGCGGGTCCCCGGTCGCCACGTAAGCGGCGATCGACGCGGTGGTGAGGACTCGGCAGCGGACCACTGTGATGACGACGGCGGTGCTGACCGCGGCCTCCGAACCACGCGCCGAACGAACCGCAAAACCGGTCAGCACTCGGTGGGTGCGGCCCGAGAGTTTTGCCAGCATCTGAGCGGCGTGCTCGGCGTCGTTCGGCTTCCCGAGGATCTCTCCTTCGAGTTCGACCACGGTGTCTGCCGCAATGATCGGACAGTCGGAATCTCCCACGGCGCGACACTTGTCACGGGCGAGCCGCACGAGCATCGCGTCGACCGCTTCGTCGGCAAGTCGAGCCTCGTCGACGTCGGGCTTGCGGACCTCGACGACGTAGCCCGCCATCTCCAGCAACTCTCGACGGCGCGGAGACGATGACGCTAGTACGACGCGCATGGAGCATCCTAATCTGCTAGCGAATGAACCGATGCGCCCACGTCCGCACGTGCTGTCCGTTCAGCACATGAACGCGACGAATGCGCTCGAGCGTGGTGCGCCCGAACGTCGACAGCGGCAGATGGATCAAGTGCTTGCCGCGCCGCGTCGCTTCTTCTTGCACCTCCGGCCGGGGGGGTCGCTTGGCCACGTGAACGACGTATCGGTCTTGCGACCAATACAACGCCGAGAGCAGCAGCCGCTCTGATGGCGTGCGCGCGCGCTCGAACCGCATGTCGTTCCAAACGTCTGGGATGCCGATCGGCGGGTAGAGCAACAGACATCCGCCGTAGTGCGCCCTGGCGATGCCGGGGCCGATGAGGTTTTCGCGATAGTCGGTCGCGTAGAACGACAACGTTGACTCATTGTCGTGCTCGGCCATCCACGTGGTTCGCCACGGGAACTTCTCTCCGAAGTCGTCTTCCTCGAAAATAATGACCAACGCCCCCACTGCCCCCGGCATGCGCGGCTCTTCCTTCACGTGAATTCGCCGCTCGACGACGTCGCGCAAGGTCGATCGAATGTCGATGCCGTCGAGGAACGACGTCTGAAACGGCTCGCTCCGCGTCGACCCGATGCTGACTAGGCTGAGCGCCCGCTTGCCGACGTAGTCGCGGAAGTTCTCGATGACGATGTCTTCCGGCGGCCACGAGCACTGCATGGACTCGTTCCACTGTTCCTCGAACGCCTTGCGCTGATCCCAATGTGGGCGGCGCTCGAGCTGCAGCTTGCCCATGGAGAACAACGTGCCGGGCAGGCGATTGCGAAGTCCGACCTCCGCTCCGTCGAGCAAGCCGCGGTCAGCGGTCATGCGAATCGCGGACGCAATCCAGTCATCTCGCTCGGCGCTGCCTTGCTCGGCCGAATCCGATGATTCTTCGGAACTCGGCTCTGGGTCGAGGTCGAACAGGTCCGCCCCGCCGTGCTCTTGGTAAACGTCTTCGATCCAATGAGCCCAACCGTCGTCGGCCTGAGAGCCACGCGCGTCTGGCGAGTTGTGAGGATAGAGGTTCGCAACGGTTAGCAAGTGAAGCGCGAAGTCGTTGCCGATCGTCCCCTTCGCCGCCACGATCAAGTCGTACCCGTCTGGCACCAGAGCACTCTTCGAAACGGTCAACTTCCGCGCGTAGTCGAGCAGCACCCGCAGTCGTTGTGGCTCGGCCCGCTCTAGGCTTCCCGCGTCATCACGCTCATGAATCCGTCGCGTCGTGAGCAGCAACTCCTTCAGTGGAACGATCGGCTCGAAGTCTTCGAGTTCGAACCCGGCGCGATGTTGCTCGTAGCGTCCGACGAGGTAGGGGATCTCGCCCAAGAGATGCGGGATCGATCTCGGGTGCGCGGGTCGCACTTCGACCAGCTCCGGCGGAATCGGGTGGCCGTCGTAGAGTGACCCGCTATCCGCGTCCAAGTGTTCGCGAACTCGCGCCCAGTGCGCGAGCCCGCACACGAAGAGAATGTCTTCTTCGAACACGCGCTGAAGCTCGCGAAGCTTTGCGGCCATGTGCTGCTCGCGCACGACGTCGCTCTCCGACACAGCGCCTATCAATGGCAAACAAGCGTTGTGGTACGCCTCGAGGCCGAGCGATCGGATCATGTGCGGGTCGGGCAGGGAGCGGCCGCGATCATGAAACGCCTCGAGTTCCGCGTCGACGTAAGCCACCGGGATCCGCTCCCGCTGCGCGATTCGAACCGCCTCGACGATACCGTCCGCGGGTTGGACCGGCACGTAACTCCATGGAGCCTCGGGTTCGAGGAACGCTGGCTGCTCCCGGTAGACGACCACCGAAACCTGCGGTAGCTGCGTGATCGCCGCTTCGAACCCTTGCTTCAACGAAGCCGGCAACTCTACCGCGACCGCAGCGAAAGACCGCGAAAGCAGATGCTTGCGAACTTCGATAGCGAACGCGAGCCGGCCGTGAATCACGGGAACACAATGAATGTTACCCCAGGACAGCGGGATCATTAGTCGTCGTCCTCATCGTCGTCGTCATCGAGATCTCCGACGTCGATGCCAGCGTCGCCCAGCGCGCCGAAGAACGAATTGAAGTCGACCATATTGTCGTCGATCAACGCTCCGCGGGCACGCGCTTCGAAATCGTCGGCTCCCTCACCGAGTACCTGCTTCACCGCCTGGTCGAACGCGGCGTTGCGTTCGATTCCCATCTGGTCCTCGAGCTTCAGCGCGTAACGCATGATGTGGATGCCGTCACGGGTCGAGTAGTCGAGGCGATAGCGGTGACTCTCCTGGAGGAACTCGGCGCACATAGCGAGCAAGTCGTCGGGAGCGAAGTCGACGTTGTACTTGAGGATCGCGACTTCGTCGTCCCGCTCCGGATACTCGAGCGTGATCATGGGCTGGAGACGACTGATGATGTACTCCGGTATTTCGTAGGTACTCGCGTCATCGTTCATGGTCACGCAGCAGCGAAAGTCGTCCGACGACTCCACGCGAACCCCGGCGATTTGCGACTCCACGTAGCGACGATTGTCGAGCAGCGGCGCGAGCGACGCCCACGATTTCTCCGACATACGGTTCGCTTCGTCCAGAATGGCGACGCCACCCACGATCATCGCCGTGACCAAGCTCGACGCGTGGTACTTGATCGTTCCTTTCTCGGAGATCACCGGGGTCACCAAGAGGTCTTCCGGACGCGTATCCATGGTGCACTGAAAGATGAACACCGGCTTCCCGTACGCCTGCCCCGCCGCCTGCGCTAGCGTCGTCTTGCCCATACCAGGCTTGCCGACCAGTCGGGGACAAAGGGGAAGGTCGGTATCGGTGATGGTGGTCCAGCACGCGAGGATCTGACGGAGCAGCTCCTCTTGGCCGACCCAGCGAACCGGGCGCGGCACGGGCTCCACGAGCTGGATTTCGACATCTCCGAGGCGCGTCGTGGTCATGATCGAGGTTCCTTGTCGTGAGGAGACTGCGGTCGCCGCCGAGAAGTTCGCCGTCCGCGGCCCCATGAGGTAACCACTTCCGACCAAGGTATCAACGTGAATGAACATGACTCTGTCTCGGCCCGCGCCGAAACGCCCGTTGGCTGGAGCGACAAGACTTACGATCAAGCGTGAGACGACCGCGCGCCAGACCGGACGACGCCGGTATGATTGCGGCCCACAGATGGGTCGCCCGGAACGTGCGCGGCGGACGAGGGAGATAGGGATGGGCACCGACACTGGCACCGGAATGACTGGCAGCGGGACAACTCGCGTCACAAGGCAACGACCGTGGCGAATCGCGTTGCTACTCGTGGCGCTGTGGGCTTTCTCCTCGGACGTCACGGCGCAGGTTCTCGATCTCGCGTGCGACATCACGGCGGGCTCGGACATTGACCTCACCTGGACCAACCCGCTCACCTACGATTCCATCGACATATCGCTCGACGGCGCGCCGGCCACGACCGTCCCCGGCACCGCGACAAGTGCGGTGATCCCGATCGGCACCGGAATTCACGAACTTTGCGTCATTGCGATCATCGGCGGGGTGCCGCAACCGGCGGCGTGCTGTGCGGTCGCTCTTCCCGATGTCAGTGTCGTGACGGCTCCGGGGCTGGTGATTGGACAGGCTGCTGACCCGACGAACCCCAATCCGGTGAACAGCGATCTCGTCGTCACCAATTCGCTCGCCATCGGAGATCTCCAAGTCCGAGTCGAGATAGCGCATGTGTTTCGCGGCGACCTCGAGGTCCGGCTGACCTCACCCACTGGCGTCACGCTGACCCTCGCCAACAATGACGGTGGAGCCGAAGACGACATCCGGACCACGTTCGCCGATGCGGGGGCGCCGTACGACGGAGCGGAACTCGCCGACGAGTCATGGCTCATGCCGGAGGGACCCGGAACGCTGGCGGACTTCGCCGGTGCCGATAGTGCCGGCACCTGGAGCCTGTCGATCGACGACACCTTCGCCGACCTCGACGACGGCGTGCTCGAAGAGTGGGAACTCCTGGTCTTCGCCGGCGGGGTGGCGCTTCCCATCGAGGTCCTCGGCTGCGTGATGTCGCCGAGCGAGCCGGACCGCGCCTTGTTGACGTGGGTCAATCCCAGCCCCTACGACAGCATCGAGGTCGAGATCGACGGGGCAATCGTCGCGACTCTACCCGGAGATGCGACGACGTTTCTCGCCCCGCCTCAAGCCGGACTAACGACGTTCTGCCTGCGGCCGGCCCTCGGCGGATCAGCGGTTCCCGTCACGTGCTGCTCGCTCGTGGTCGGTGTGCCGCCGATCGTCGATCTCACCTGCACTGTAATCGCGGGATCCGGCGTCGTCGAAGTGGAATGGACGAACCCGGCGACCTACTACGACAGTATCGAGATCGAGGTCGGTGGGATGGTCGTCGAGACGCTGTTCGGCGATGACGTATCGACCGCGTGGCCGATCGCAGCACTAGAGACGGTGTCCATTTGCGTTCGCCCCGTCGCCGGAGCCGCCGCGGCGTCGCCGAGTTGCTGCACCACGACTGCCCCCACCGATACGACGGACGCGTCCGTCGTCGTGGCGGCTGAACTCATCGACGGATTCGTCGACAGCACTACCTCATTGACGACGGCGCTGGTCGCGGCCGGCGAAACTGTCGTCGTCGTTGGAGAGATCGATCCCACCAGCATCGGAACGCCACGCGCCATTTGGGTGATGCTCGGCACCTTCCCGCAGAATCACACTCTTACCGCCGCGGAGGGACAGCTGCTCTTCGATTGGATCAACGCCGGAATTCCGGTGTACGTGGAGGGCGGCGACGTATGGGGATTCGATGATCCCACCGCGTTCGCCCTCGTCGACGGAGTCGCGGCCGACGCGACAGACGGAGACGATACATTCCAAGGCATGATAGGGCTCGACTACGGGGACGCTCGGTTCGCGGGACTCGTCTCTGGCTACGGCAACGACGCGGGAAGTGGCAACGACTGGATCGATCAACTCAGCGCTTCCACTTCGGACGATCTCGGGCCGAACGCAGGCGAGGTATGGATCGACGACGGCAGTGGCGGATCCGTCGACGCTTACGCCACCGGAATCTTCTACGAGACTTCGGACCCGGCGGGTCCAGTGCTCTGCCAGAGTTGGGAGTTCGGCGGATACGGTGGCGATGCGACCGACCTAGCCGCCCGGTATCGCGTCGCTCTCGGCCTCGCGGCGACGCCGACCTTCCGACGCGGCGATACCAACAGCGACGGCGCGGTCGATGTCGCGGATGCAGTGTTCCTGCTCGACGCGCTGTTCACGCTGGGAATGTTTCCGACGTGCCCAGATGCTGCGGACGTCAACGACGACGGCGCCATCGATGTCAGTGACGCGGTGTACGAATTGAGCTACCTGTTCTCCGGCGCCGCCGCCCCACCGGCCCCAGGCGTCGACAACTGCGGAGTCGACCCGACCGCCGACGCACTACGCTGCCCACCCGCGTGCCTCTAACGTCTTAGGTTCGACGCGCTCCCCAACCGCCACAACGCTTCGCCCGGCTGCGGACGAGCGTCGCCAGCAGGCTATCTCTCGCAAAGCCGTGACGGACCGCCAAGCGACGGAAGCACAACGATCAGCGCTCCCAACTGCCACACCGCTTCGCGCGAGCCATCGCTATGTAGCCGTGGCTATGCGTCGACAGATTCTGGGGTGATCTCGCGCCGTCCCGAGCTGCGAGCGGCGATCACGAACAGAACGATCACCGCGAGGGCGAGTCCGCCCGACGCCAGCGGTATCCATGAATCGGAAGGTGCGACCATTTCGTCATCGTCGTCATCCTGATCGTCCTCGATCGGCGCCTCGAAACGATCGGCGGTCGAGCTATCGGTTGCGGCCGGCTTCGAGCCAACGCTCGATTTTTGGGGGATCTCGGCAACGCTAGAGGTCAGGCTCGACGTCGGTGCACTCTGAGAACGGTTCGACACCTCCGAACGTTGCGCGCGCTGGCGAAGCCGCGCGGCGCGCTTCGCGTCACGCTCTGCGTCGCGTCGCGCATCGGCGGCGCTTGCCAATTGCTCGGCTTCGGCCTTTTCGACGTTGTGAATCTTGGCCGAGCCCGTCACGCGAGCGATGCTGCGAGAAAACTCTTGCTGGCTCGTTTCGAGCTCTCGGATCTTGGCGTCGTAGCGATCGATCAGCCGCGTGATGTGAATCGTTTTTGAATCGAGGTCGCGCTGCTTCAACTCACCTCGATCGATCGACGTCGACAATCGATCTCGCGATTCGATGAGTTTTTCGAGTCCGCCAGAAACGTTTTCGATTCGCTCCGAAAGTTCCTCGAACTCACCGAGCAGCTGTCGCGCCGGACGGTAGGACCGGTCGATTTTCACCACGACGCGAAGCTCTTCGACCGCTTTTGCGTTGGCGCTGTCGACGCGCGACAGTAAATCTTCGAGCGGGCGCAAGTCTTCGTCTATGGCCAGTAGCACTTCATGGGCACTAGCGACGCGACGTCCAACATGTCGGCCTTCGGATTTCTTCGTCGACTTGGACGGACGTCCGCGACGGCTCGCCTTCGACAACCCACGACGCTCACGCTCGCGCTCGAGTTCCTTCTTGCGTTCGCGTTCGACTCGCCGCTTCTCTTTCGCGGCGTCGCGGCGCTCTTTGGCGACCAGCAACTTCGCTTCACGATCGACGTTGATCTTCCGAGCTTCGCTGCTGGAGACTCGTTCGGTCGACAAGAGTTCGGCGGCGCCGACATAGATGGTGTAGTACTCGGAGAGCTCTTCACTGAAGAGCCGAAGGGTGGCTCGCCCCCCGTCCTCGGCGAGGTCGATTTCACCGATAGCTTCGGACGGCTTGTCGAGCCACATGTACTTGATGCGAGTAAGTTCACCCGCATCGGCACGAGTCGCGAACAGAGCAACGGTCAGGGAAAGGGCGACCGTAGCGAGTCGCGAAGACTGCCAACGTCGAAATGTCATGATGTCTGGATACCCCTCGTGCCTTCCTACTTGCTTCGGCGGCGATTATAGGGATCCGCCGTAGGAGTGGCCAAAAGAAACCTCGGGAGGCCGCCCCTGTCCCGAGCTCCGGTGGCAGTCGTATCTCGTTTCAAGACTGTGACTAACGATGGAGCCCACGAAGGAAAAGCGCGCGCATCACGGATAAACCTCGGTGGCGGAACGAAGTTGGAACTGTTCGAGGGCCCTGGCGACTTCGGTCGCCGTCGGCCGCTCCTTGATGTCGTAGGAATGCATCCGCGCCACGATAGGACGCAAGCCGTCGGGAACCGCGGCGCCGCTGTCACTCGCCAGTGGCGGCTTCACCTCGCCCGCAAGCAACGCCGTGATGGCTGCCTTCCCGCGGAGCTTTCCGAGTGGGTGACGACCTTCGAACGCCTCTCGAATGATCGTGCCGAGGCTGAACACGTCGCTGGCCGGACTAAGCGCTGACCGCCTGGCTTGTTCCGGCGACATGTAGCGCGGGGTCCCCCACGGTTGACCCGCGTCGTCCTGTTGCGTGGTTTCTCCTGCGACCAACTTGCGCGCGATGCCGAAGTCCGTGAGGTGGACGCGGACCGCGATGGGCAATCGGCGTAGACGTTCGAGTCCAGCGTACCCGCGGCCTTCTCCACCGAGAAACTCTTCGAGAGTCTGCGTGATCACGCGGTGAGCGGCTCGCTTGGAGACGTTCTCTCGATAGACGTCGCGCGCTTCATCAATGCAGGAAAGGAACAGCTCTCGTTCGTAGGTTTGGCGCGCGCGAAGCGCTCCCGTCAACAAGACCCGAAAAGACCGATCGGCATGGTCGAGTTGCCGTTCCAGCCGACCGACTCGCAAGTGCAGCGCCGCCGGAGCCTGGCCAGCGGAGATGCGTTGGTGAAGATGAGGCAGGGCACGCTTAGCGATCTTCACGTATGTCTTCGGGTCGATCTTGCTCTCGAGGTACGCGCGAAACGGCTCGACCACGATCGAACAGTCCCCCCGGGCGCCTCGCGCCAAGAAGCCAGTGCGAACCGCGTGATCGATCAGGTAGTACAGAGTGGCGCTCGGCAACTCGCTCGCGGCTAGCATCGACTCGAAATCGAGATTCCCACCCAACGGGGAGATCGACGTCAGGAAGTCTCGGAGCCCCTTTTCTTGGGACGGCAGCAGTTCGATCAAGCGACGAGCCACCGCGGTATCGTCCGGCGAAAGAACTTCTGGCTTAAACCGATAGCCAGCGCCACTAACCACCCACGCACCTTGCTCGAACGATCGATCCAAACGCTCGACGAGCCGCGCTGGATTCCCTCCGACCTCGGCGTCGACGGCATCGATGAACGCCCGCGCCGACGGCGGGTGATTGACGATGCGTTCGATGAGGCGAATCGCCTGCCCCCGCAGAAACGGCTTCAGGTAGATCTCTCGAACCGTTCCGGCGAGTTGCTCCCGTTCGTAAGCGACGAGTAACTCTGGCACGTCGGGTAAGAGTGGCGGCAGCATGCTCAACCAGAGGCCGACGAATTCCTCGGGCGGCGGCCCCCACTCCTCGGCAATCGCGATCGTTAGCGTCGAACCTCGATCGGCCAATAAGCCGCTCAGCTCTTCACACAGCCGACGCTTTCCGGCCCCTCGTTCGCCGTACAGAATCACCCAGCGAAACGTCGAGGTCTCATCCTCGATGAGCTCGCGTGCGATTTCCTCCAGTAGCGCCAACTCACCTTCCCGACCGACGAACGGCGCATTGGATAGATCAGGTACCTCGGGAGTCCCGAGTCGCAGAGCAATCTCTTTTCGTAGCGCCAGCTCTTCGGCGGCGTCGTCGTCCGACGAGTCGTCTGGGGACTCTAAGATGCTCAAGTTGTCTTTCGGTTTGGCGCCGGTCGCTTCGGTCACCAGTATGTTCGCCGGCTTGAGATCGGCGTGAACGACTCCGGCGTCGTGCGCCGCGGCCAACCCCAATGCCACCTGCCGAATACACTCTATGCGGTCTCCCAAGCCCGCCTTCGACTCCACCATATAGCGGTCGAATGTCGGTCCTTGGATCCACTCGAGCAACATATAGGGATCGCCGTCGTGGACCCCGTCCTCGAACACCTGCACGACGTTCGGATGGCGGATCGTGCGGGCGATCGCCGCCTCGCGCGCG
>JAJFFE010000014.1 GCA_021776775.1 Planctomycetota bacterium
TCCGACGGAATGTACGGGGAGCATGCCACGGCTGCGAGGTCGGGCTTCTTCTTCGGGGCGGGGGGTGGGCCGAACTCGAAGTGAAACTGGAAATAGTCGGACGGTGCCCGAAACAACGGTGATAGAGAAAAGCCTTGTCCCGGCTCCCATTCGCCGATGGAGTTCTGTTCGAAATTGACCGATGGATTGACGGTTGAAGAGTAGTCCGCCACGGGACGGGCCGCTTCGATACCGAGAAGCGGGGCCAACCACAGATCGAGCCGCCAAATCGCTTCGCTCAGCTGCTCTCGATGCGCGCGCGCCTGCCGGGATTCCAGCTCTTGATCAACAACGTCGAGCATGACCCAACTCAGCCACGAAAACGAGACGATGAGCACCGTCGCGGCGAGAAAGTATCGAGCCCAGAAGTGACCGGTCCGCTTCACGACCCAACCTCGACTTCCGCGCCCTCGGCCAGCAAGTAGCCCTTGCCGCGAACTGTGCGGATCACCGCTTGATCACAACCGGCGACATCGCCAAGTTTCTCGCGCAGTCGGGCGACGTGCATGTCGACGGTACGCGTGGAAAGGCCGCGGGGATTCAAGCCCCATACCTGCTGCAAGAGTTCATCTCGTGATACAGGGCGGCCCGGATCCGAAGCGAGGTACTTGATGATGTCAGCTTCTTTCTCGGACAGTCGACGCCGTTCTCCATCGGGGAGAGTGACTTCACGACGCGCCATGTGAATGGTGCGCCCCGCGACCCTCACTTCCTCGCACGGTTCGACTCGACTCGGCGAACGTCTCAGGACCGCTTCGACCCGAGCCAAGACTTCGCGAGCAGAGAACGGTTTCACGACGTAGTCGTCCGCGCCCTTCTTGAGCCCGTGGACCCGGTCGTCCTCCGCTCCGCGAGCAGTGACGAGGATGATCGGAAGGTTGGGACGGCGCTTGCGCACCTCGTTGAGAATGGTGAATCCGTCGACCCCGGGGAGCACGACATCGAGCAGGATCAAATCGAGATCTGCCACGAGGGCGGTTTCGAGCCCCCGAGTCCCATCGCAACACTCGAGGGTCTCGAACCCACCGAAGGTCAGAGCGTCGACAAGGCCGCGACGGATCGCCTTGTCGTCTTCCACGACTAGTACTACTGGACTGCTCAACGCGTTGCCTTCTTGTGGTCGACGGTCTCTGGGAGTTCACAATTGCGGCCTGCCCTCGCGGGCAGACCCATGCTCATGCTACTGATCTTCGGCTTTAGGCGCCGCTTCCTTGTTGGTGTCCAACGGAATAAGCGCCACCTCGTCGGCGAAAACGAAGCCCTTGGCCGCCGCCTGAGCGCGAATGGCGCTTCTCACGACGACGTCGAACTGGTCGGTCGTATCGAGCGCGCGCTTGGTGCGTTCGGCTGCTAGAAACGCTTCCCGCTTCTTCTGCAGCTCGAGGATCTCGCTCTGCAGCTTCTTGCGGACGGCGTACTTCTCGTCGAGTTCCAAGCGGATCTCGACTTCGGACTTTCCTTCAAACATCTTCGGGAGCAGATCCTTGCCCAAGTCGGAGAAGACGAAGTTCTCCTCGCGAACTGCGTCGACCAAGTCCCAACTGGGATTCGTGTAGATCCCCTGGCACTTCGTGACCGCGCGAGTCGCCCCAATCCACGTACCGCACCCGACGGCGTTGGAATCTTGCCGGATCTGGTTGGACTCTCCCCACGACGCTTTCAAACCGAACGGGACGGTAGTGCCGTTGATCTCCGTCGAGAGCTTCAGCATTTGCTCGTCCATCGGCGTCGCGATCTGCGCGATGACCTTGTTCTGATCGATGGCGGCAAAGTGGCCGTCGGCGAGCGCAGCAACGTTACGCCAGCCCGGCGCGATACCGTCGGTCCCGGGACCACAGTAGATCGAGTTGACCTGGATCCCCTTGGCGATACTTTTCGCGCAAGCGTCCGCGAAACGAACCGTTTGATCCTGGTCCGCCGACTCGTTGCCGGCGACGAAGATGAGCTTGAGCGTGCGATCGCTCTTCGACCATTGCAACTGGTCGGCGGCAACGTCCACTACGCGACCGACGAGCTCAGTACCGCCATTCGTGGTCAACGAAAAGAGACTGTCCGCCAACAGATCCAGATCTTCGGTAAACGGCACCATGGTTTTGACCCAGCCGTTTTCGTGCGAGATCTGGTCATTACCGTACTGCAGCAAAGCGATGCGCAGCTTCGGAGCGGGGCTGGCCGTGGCCAGATCGTTGACGATCAACCACAGCTTCTCTCGAGCCGCGTTGATCAACCCTTGCATGCTGCCGCTCGTGTCGAGGCAGATGGCGATTTCGATGACTCGGTCTTCTTCGGCGACGGTCGGTGCCACCGGTTCAGCGGGAGCGACGACGGCGGAAGGCGCCGGAAACAGCTCTCCAACCGGCGGTCCGTACTCTTCCGTAGTCATTCCTGTCGATCCGAACAAGAGGCCGATCAGCATCAAGTTTGTTAGCATCCGTCTAGCTTTCCTTGTTTGAGCAACAGGTTCTGTCCGTCGAGAATCAGGATCGTGCGACCGCGCAAGCTCATGGAACCTTGGCGTCCGTCCCGCTCGAGGCGGTCGAGAATTTCGAAGTAGCGGGGCGAGGCGAACTCAACGGTTTCGTGCACCGTGCTGTCCACGCCCGGTTGAATCAGCCTGGTATCGAGCCACTGATTGTTGCGGTGCACGAACGATCGATCCTTCAGCTGCTGTAGCCGCGAGTGCTCGACCACCTGTAGATTCTGGCCGAGGTAACCGTTGCGCGGATTGAGCTGCGCTTGATTCTTCATGAAGTTCGAGTTCCACCCCTGATTGACGGCCCCGCGACCGGTCCGGGTCTGCATGGCTCGAGTGGCGAAGTTCGAGGTGCAGTTGGCGACGACGTTCGTCCAAGCCAGGTCTGTCCCTTCTTGCGCGAGAAATGCGGTGTACTCGGTCAAGACGCCGAACTCAGTCGACAAGCGCAACACTTCATCGACGAGTTCCTTCTGCGGTCCCAAGGAACTGGCAACCGCACCGGACTGACGAATGGCGTCCGACAAGAAGGCGATTCTCCGACTCGCCCAAAGGCGTGGCACGAACCCGTTCCTGGTCGACGCTTGATCGAGCGAGAAGTTGAACCCAAACGCGCGCCGTTCGTCACCGGAGTGGCCATGGATCTGAAAGGTAATCGGCCCCTGATCCGTGTATTGCCCAAGGATGACTAGCTGCTCACCGGCGTAGAGATCCGGCAGGCGGTGCGGGAGCAACTCGGTGACGAGGCGAGTCGACGGTTGACCGCTCTTGTCGAGCGTGACGAGACTAGGCCGCGTCATGACCGGACCTCGGAGGCGTCGGATGACCTTGGCCACCTGAGTGTCAATGCGATCACTCGGCAGCACGTAGCTGCTCGCACCGCGCGTCATCTCGGCCACTCGGTCGAGCAACGGAGAGTTGACGTCGTCACCCACACCGAAGGTGTAGATACGACGGTCATAACGATTCCCAAGATGAACGATTTGTTGAATCTCGGACTCGGAACGCTTGCCGAGCGTCGGTAGGCCATCCGTGAGGAAGAGTACCAATGGCACTCGTTTTCCGGCGTGGGGCTGCCGCAACGTCTCGAGTAGTGCGTCAGAGATGTTGGTGCCGCCGGACGGGCGAATCGTATCGATCCAAGCGAGCGCGTTGTCGCGGAATTCGGCGACTGAAACAGGTTGCTTCGAGAACATGCTGACGGAGTTCGAATAGGTGACGATGTTGAAAACTTCGTCTGTGCCAAGATCGGCCAGCACGTCACGGGCGGCCTGCTTCGCTTGCTCGAGCTTCTGCCCAGCCATGCTTCCCGAGCGATCGATCACGAGCGTCACCTCGCGCGGTAGCGTTTTCCGCGCACGGTCGGGGACCGACGCCATCATCAAGAAGTAGCCGCCGCCGACAGTGGGGTCAGGATACGCAAAGAGGCTGGCGGCCAGCTCGTCGCCGTCTTGCAAGTAGGAGAGGTGGAACGCACCGGGGTTCGTCGTGTCGAGCGTCTTCACACGGACCAGCTGCTTGCCAGCCGCATCTTTGCTCAACGTGTGGGTCGGCGAGTACACGGCCGACGTTGCGACGTCCTCGTGAATATCGACGGTGATCTCCCACGGCACGCGGTAATCGAGAGATGCGCTACGCGGCAACACGTAGTCGACGCGACTCCCGTCGCCTTCGAGGATCTCGTCGTAGGTGATCCGCACGGATTGGGAACCGCCGGCCGGCACCGGGAAGACACTCGTCTTGAGCATTCGATACCCAGCGAACTCGAGCAGCGCCGGATCTCGCAACCGCGAGACGATCGATCGGTACATCGACTTCGCTTTGCTCTTCGGCAGCAGCTCGGCCGACGGCTCGCTGCCCCCACCCTTGAAGTCGAAGCCTCCCACGGTCGCGCCATCGGGAATCGGGAGGAGAACGACCGCTTCCGCGGGGCGCGAACCGTGGTTGGAGAGATCGAGCTGCAGAGTGGTCGTGGCCGTGCGCCCTTGGATCTCGACGTGGGCGCGAATCCCAGTGAGCAGCAGATCCGGATTGCCCCGCGTGACGGGGTAGCCCCGGCATTGAGGGATGACGATATGCGACGCACGCTCGATCGAGGTCACGTGCGGACGGGGCGTCGTTTGAGCGCAGACCATTGCGGTCGTCAGTAAGAGGGCACCGATGATGAGAGCGGCTGGCCCGGATGAAATTCTCACGCCTAACCTGACCTTTCTGGGGGTCCAGAGAAGGCGGCGGTCGGATAGTCCGTGAGAACCTGGGGCGACCGTCGCTACGTAAGAAGAGTAGCTCGGTTCACCCGGAGGTCTGGTAACACGTGTGTAAACGGAGGACTAGTCCCGGAATCGGGTGAATGGGGCGAAGGCATGACGGCGGGCAGAGGCAAGGGGCAGAACACTCCACCCCCAACGAAACCTCGACCCCATGCGCGTTAGCTAAAGTCGCCGCCGAGCACGACGTCGACGATCACCCACCCGATCGCAGCGGGCACGACGAAGCGAACGAAAAAGAGCCAGACCTTGTAGAAAAGCGACGACCCCTCGCCCTCCCCGAACAGCTCTTCCTTGCTGTCCTTCGTCGGCAGAACCCATCCGACGTAGATCGTAATTGCCAAGCCGCCGATCGGGAGCAGCCAGTTGGCGGAGATGTGGTCGAGAATATTGAGCACACCGCCTTTGTCCTTCGTGACCAGCTTGTTGAGGCTGTGAAGCACCCCGGTCTCGGAACTCCCGAACAGCTTCACTGACGACAAAAAGCCGTTTGCGCCCAGAGACAGCGCCGACAGAACGCTCAGCCCGAACACCGATGTGGCGGCGGTCACAGTCGCTTTTGTTCGGTTCCAGCCGTAGCGATCGACGAAGAGCGACACGATCACTTCCAGAAGCGAGATCGTCGAGCTGAGCGCGGCGAAGGCGACCAGAATGTAGAACAACGGGCCGACGAAGGCACCCCCGGAGCCGGTCATCTCGGTGTAGAAGAGCTTCGGCAAAGTGACGAAGAGCATGCCGACGGTCGACTTTCCGACTTCGTCTCGCAGCCCGTCGACCGTGAAGATGATCGAGTACATGATCATGCAGGCGACGAGTGCGATGATCGTGTCCAGAATCACGACCGTGATCGAGATCGGCACCACCCGCTCGGACTTCTTCATGTACGACCCGTACGTAATCATCGCGCCCATGCCGAGAGAAAGCGTGAAGAAGGCGTGGCCAAGCGCTTCGAGAACCCCGTGCGAATCGAGCTTCGAGAAGTCGGGCTTGAAGAGAAACGTCAGCGCTTCGCCCGCGCCCGACAGCGTGCAGGTCACAATCAAGATGTAGACGAGAATGACCATGAGGGTCGGCATGAGTATTTTCGCGGCTCGTTCGATTCCGCCGCTGACGCCGCGCCACACGATCAGTGAGGTGGCGACCATGAACACAAAGCCCAAGCCGATTTGCTTCAAGGGATCGGCCAGGAAGGTCCCGAACGCTTCGTCGCTTGGCGCCTCGTATCCTTGGACCGACCATCCCAGGCATTCGGCGAAGCTAGCTAGCGACCAGCCGGCAATCACCGCGTAGAAGCCGAGAATGACGAACCCGGCGGCGACCCCGATGAACCCGACGAAATCCCACTTCGGGTGGCCGAGTCGCCCGAAGGCGCTCGCGACGCTCGATTGTGACCGTCGCCCGATCAAGATCTCCGAACACATCAGTGGGAGGCCGACCACCAAGATGCAGAGCAGGTAGACGAGGACAAACGCTCCGCCATTGTTGTTCCACGTGATGTACGGGAACTTCCACAGGTTTCCGAGGCCGATCGCCGACCCGGCGGCCGCGAGCACGAAACCGAACCGACCGCTCCAATTGTCTCTTGCCACGTCATCTCCTCTAGCCCGGACTATTCATCAGGCGAAGCCGCGCAGGCTGCGCTTCCCGCGAATCCCTGCGTTACTCCTTCTTGAAGACCACTAGGTCGACTGCGGCGTCGTGCCTGGATCTTGGCAGAAATCGCAGCCTGTGTTCCGTTGATCATCCCTCGATTGTCCTCCGCTGTCTGCGCTCGGTACGATTGCCGCCCTTTCGGGCGCGGAACGACTCCGCCTGATGAATAGTCCGGGCTAGATTCCTGGAAGTGGAACGCAATATAGGAGATGCGGCGACGAGGATACAGCCCTCCGCCCCCGAGTTCCGGCCGATTCGTACCCCGGTTCCGCCGGAGGGCACCCGTCGTTAAGATCCCGCTCGCTCGTCCAGAAAGGCGTGTCCATGACGGAGTACGTTTGGCAACCAGAAGCCTCACGCATCGAGGCGGCCAACATCACCCGGTTCGCCCGCGCTCACGGCGTGCAAATCGACGCCACCGATCCGACCGCCACCGAGATGGCGATGAGGGGATTTGTCCGACGCTCGCAGACGGACATCGAATGGTTCTGGGACGCCGCCCTGCGCGATATGGGAATCGAGTGGTACCGCGACTACGACCGCGTGCTCGACACCAGCCGCGGCAACGCCTGGGCTGACTGGTTCATCGGCGGGCAGACCAACATCGCGCTCAACTGTGTGGATCGTCACGCTACGGGAGCGCGAGCCAGCAAGACGGCGCTGATCGCGGAGACCGAAGACGGAAGCTCGAGACAGTTCACCTTCGCCGAAATGGGCGAGGAAGTGGGACGCGTCGCCAACGCACTGCGGTCACTCGGCGTCGAACGAGGGGATACGGTCGCGTGCTACATGCCGATGGTCGCCGAAGTGGTCTTCGTGATGTTGGCGACCCAAAAAGTGGGCGCCATCTTCGTCCCCATCTTTTCTGGTTACGCGGCACCCGCCGTCCGCGAGCGACTCGAAGACGCCGACGTCAAAGTGCTGTTCACCGCCGATGGCTCCATGCGTCGGGGGAAAGCGTTCTCGATCAAGGAGTCTGCGGACGCCGCCGCCGACGGGTTGCCCGCGCTTCGCCATGTCGTCGTCTACAGACGGATCGGCGAGACCCTGCCGTGTCCCATGACCGAGGGGCGTGATCTCTACTGGTCCGACGTCGTCAGTAAGCAGTCCGCCGACGCCGAGACCGAGCGCATGAACGCGCTCGATCCGGCACTCATGATCTACACCAGCGGAACCACCGGTAAGCCGAAGGGCACGGTGCACGCGCACGCCGGCTGCCTCGCCCAGATGGGCAAGGAGATCTACTACAACTTCGATCTCCAGGAGTCCGACGTCTTCTGGTGGTTCTCGGACATCGGCTGGATGATGGGGCCGTGGGAGATCATCGGCTGCTTCGCCCATGGCGGCACGATCGTCGTGTTCGAAGGGGCGCCCAACTATCCGGAACCGGATCGCGTCTGGGAGATGGTCGAACGGTACGGAGTCACGCACCTCGGCATCAGCCCGACTGCGGTTCGCCTGCTCATGCGCTCCGGCGACGAGTGGATCGATCGTCACGAGATGGCTACCTTGCGCATGCTCGGTAGCACCGGTGAGCCGTGGGACCCGGATAGTTACCGCTGGTTCTTCGAAAAGGTTGGCGGCCGCCGCTGCCCGATCATCAACATCAGTGGGGGCACCGACATCGTGGGCTGCTTCTTGGCACCGCTACCTGTTCTTCCGCTGAAGGCGACCACGCTGCAGTGCCCGGGACTCGGGATGGACATCGACGTCTTCGACGAAGACGGCAACAGCGTGGTCGACGAGGTCGGCTACCTAGTCTGCAAGTCGCCAGCCCCCTCGATGACTCGAAGTCTCTGGAAGAACGACGAGAAGTATCTCGAGACGTATTGGTCCAAGTTCGACAACGTCTGGAACCACGGCGACTGGGTAAAGGTCGATCCCGACGGGGACTGGTTCCTGTTTGGTCGCGCCGACGACACGTTGAAAGTCGCGGGCCGCCGCGTAGGTCCCGGTGAGATCGAGAGCGTTCTCATCGAGCACGATGCGGTCAGCGAAGCGGCGACTATCGGAGTCCCGGACGATCTCAAGGGCACCGAAGTGGTCTGCTTCGTGGTGCTGAAAGACCCGCAACTCGAAAGCGAGACGCTTCGCGGGGAATTGATCGATTGCGTGGTGAACGCTCTGGGCAAGGTCGATCGCCCGAAGGCAGTCCTGTTCGCCGACGACCTACCCAAGACGCGCAGCGCGAAGATCCTCCGCCGGCTGATCAAGCGTCGATACCTCGGCGAAACCGATCTCGGCGATCTGTCTAGCGTGGCCAACCCCGACGCGTTGGATTCGGTGGCGGCGGCACGGTGACGGTACGGTTGACGGCACGATAGACGAGGGCTTGCGCCACAGACCCGTATCTCCAGTCGCATGAACCGCAACGGTGCCTACAAGCCCGAACGGACAATGCCGCTGGCGTTCGCGTCTGATTCCGCGGACAATCGTGACGCGGACGCGTTCCGCTCAATGTTAGGAGTGCAAATGACCGACAGTAACGACCTTGTCAGACTGACGACGGCACAGAGCGTTTTCGAAGCTCATATGATCTGCGGCATTCTCGCCGACCACGGAATTCCTGGCCACGTCCCGGGAGAGAACGCCATGGACGAGTGGGGCGCCGCGCAGAGAAGCATGGCGGTCCGAGTCGAGGTCCCGGAGAGTCGGCTCGAAGAAGCGAAGAAGATCCTGGCAGAGAAGAAGGCAGAGATCGCAGCCGGGAAACACAAACTCGAGGACGACGCTGACGTCTCGGAGTAGACTCCACCGCGGGCTAGACCTGCCCGACGAACAGAAGAAGAGGCGAACGGACTGCGGTCCGCCCGCCTCTTCTGCATCCCGCCGAGTCGCGTTCACGAACCGACGATTTCCTGGTACAGCGATCGATACACCGAGTAGCGCCGCTCAGAAAGAACTCCGCTCGCCGCGCCATCGCGCACCGCACACTTCGGCTCCTCGCGGTGCGTACAATCTCGGAACCGGCACCGCTGGCCCAACTCCTGGATTTCCGGAAAGTACGTCGCGAGCTCGACCGCACTGAGCTTGTGCAATCCGAAGCTACGAATACCGGGCGTATCGATGATCCGGGTCCCGCCGCCGAGATCGTGCAGAGTCGACGACGTCGTCGTGTGCCGCCCCTTACCCGCATAGCGCGTGACGTCTCCGGTCAGCAGAGCGAGTTGCGGCGCGAGAGCATTCAAGAGGGAAGACTTGCCGACACCACTGTGACCGACGAACACCGCAAGCGAACCCGCTAGCTCTTCCCGAACTTCGTCGAGCCCCTCGCCCGTCTGCGCAGAGACGGTGACCACCGGGTAGCCGAGCGCGCGATGGTCGTCGAGGACGGCGAGCTTCGTCGATCGAGCATCGGCGTCGACCAGGTCTACCTTGTTCACGCAGATCACCGCTCTAGCCCCGCCACGTTCTATCGCAACGAGGTAGCGATCGATCAGACCGGGACGCAACGGAGGCGACTCCAGCGCCGCCACGATGACAACGCAGTCGACGTTTGCCGCGATGGCTCGTTCGACGTGCACGTTGCCCGGGTCCGGACGCGAGAGAGACGTGCGACGCGGCAACACCTCCAGGACACGGTTTTCAGAGTCGATCGTCGCACGATCGCCGACCGCGAGCACCGTGCGCTGGACCACTCGTATGTGCTCGGGCAGTTCCGCCTCGACGGTCGAACCGTCGTCGAACAGGGCGGTGCACCGTCCGAGTTCGATGTGCACGACTGTCACTTCGGTGGCCGAGCCACTCTCGTTCGAGATCTGCTCGGCGACGATCTCATCTTCGATGACTCGATCGACGAAGGCGTCGAGCGACCCGTTCCCTTTCGGCTTCATGCGAACCGTGCCCACGGACTCGTCCGTGTCGTCGTCCCACGATTCGTAACTCGGTTGGTGCCGGGGGCGATTGCGGGCCGATTGCGTCGCCTTTCGCATGTTGCGGGCCCGTTTGTAGATCTTGTCGCGTTCGTTCATGTCGAGATTGTCGAGATCTCGACGTCTATTTTTCTTGGAAGGGCTCAATGGTTCATGACCTCACAACCGGCTCGCGAAAGCGGCCGGAAGAACGTTGCATTGGTTCGTTTGGAAACGGATGCAGGGAGGTCGATCGGCGAAGTCCGCAAGACACGAAGGTGCCAAGAACGGACTAGCCAGAACACAACGGTAGCGCGTTACGAGCGCTCGGGTGTCTGAGGAGTGTTCACCGTGGCTGTATCGAGTGTTCTCCGACGGAAATCACTCCGGGAAAACCGCACGACACAGACTAAGCGTGAACTCGCCGAACGACTGAGACGACCGTCTCCGAGATGGTGGCTGCATGGTTGGTTGCACGGTTGGTTGTGTTTGCCATGACGCGTCTCCTTTCGGCGGGGTGATAGGTGGGAAGTCATCAATTCCGATGGGAGAATCGTAGGGGTCACCGAACGACAGGCAAGTCAAAATTCCAGTTTGACTCGATGGCAGCTATTTGGGTCGCGTCGACGACTGTGCGTTGCCCATTCGTACCGAGTGCGCGGCTGAGCCAGAGTGATCGAGCGCAAATGGGCCCAGGTCGTGATCGAAGTGAAAGAGCAGCAGCGTCGCTGCGTCGGGCTTTGAACGTGAACGCGGTTCGAAGTCGGCACGATAGCGGGCGCCGGTCGACAGTCGAACCTCGTCGATCCATCCGTTGAGATGGTTGACTGGGTTTCCGTTGCCGTTCGGATCGGCGCCGATGAACAACGGTAGCTTGTTCAACTTTCGCTTGCCGGGCGCTTCGGCCACGGCGACCGCGCGACCGTCGACGTAGAGTCGCACCTCGGACCCGTCGAACACTCCGGCGATGTGGTACCACCGCTTTGTTTGCAGGATAAGTTTACCGGCCGCTGCCTCGATGTACTTACCGCCGAGGTGAACTCCGAAAGTTGGCACGCCATCCGTCACGAAGATGTAGTACTCGGAGTTCTCGCTCTTCGCGAGGAACGGCCGTCGACCGCGAAAGTCGTTACCGCGAACCCAGCCTTCTAGAGTGAAGGCACCCTGCGGCGGTGAAGCCACCTTTGAACGGACCGCGACGCACGAATTCTCTCCGTCCAATCTCAGCGCTCGATTTCGCGGTAGCCAAAACGAGTCGGCGACCGACGTCAGATCAAACGAAATCGACCGGTGGCGCTCTGGCAGCGAGATACGCTGAGTCGAGGTCAACACGTCGACTTGGTATGCCAGTCGCGGAACGGGACCGCTCCACGGCTCGCCACCACGTCGACACGCCATCTCGAACGTTCGCTTCTGGCCCGGGGCGAGTCGAGCGTGCATGTGATCCGGCTGTACCATCCAGCCGTCCATGCCCGCCGTGAACTCGACCGTCAACTCGATGGGATGCTGCGACGGGTTCTTGAGTTCGACCGCGAGCTTCGATTCGACACCCCCGTCCGCCGAGATAGCGAGACGGCTCGTGGATCGAACGACGCTCTTGTCGCCCATCAATCGATCGATCTCGGCGAGCGCGTCGTCGGTCAAACTGCGCGGGTCCACGACTTGGCCGACCGGCACTGCGGCCACCTGGATTCCATCGTTGCGAACCGTGACCACATCGAAGTGGTGCAGCCAACCCGCTCGCGGCGCTTCGTGACTCTTTGCGCCGCCGGTCGTCGCCAGCACGAAGTACTCGATACCGTCCTTGGATCCGGAATAGCGCGCACGGTGAATGTGCCCGGCGAAAACCGCTTTGACGTTGCCCGGACGCTCGAGCTCCGAATGCACTTCGTTCCAGTTGCCGTGGTAGTTCTTGCGCCAACGTGGGTGGTGCAAGAAGACGAACACGTGTCGATAAGACTTCGTCTCCTCGAGCGTTTTTCTCAGCCACGCCAACTGCTCAGCGGTCATGTCGTCGTAGCCGCGTCGGGTGAAATCTTTCTTGCCGGTATTGGCGTCGCCTTCGTCTGTGTAAAGCACGACGAAGGCAGCGTCTTTGTGTGGGAACCAGTACCACAGCGGGCCGAAGTGACGCTCGTAGTTCGTTTCGTGCTCGCCCTCCGGTCGGTTCGCGCCGCGCCAGTAGATATCGTGATTCCCGGCCACGGGAAACCACGGCATTCGGAGTTTGTCCATCGACTCCTTGAACTCCCGCGTCTGCTCCAGCCACGATTCGGTCGTGTTGTACCCCTGCACCAGGTCGCCAACCGTCATCACCAAGTCGGGGTCGAGTAGATTGGTATCGGCGACCGCTTGCCGAAGGACTTCGATCCCTTCCGGCCGACCACCAGTTCGGTCCCCGAACACGGCGAAGTGCCAAACGTCACGCGCCTTGGGCAGCGGCAGCAGAGTCTTACCGCGCGGGCGATTGGTGTGAACGTGCTGAGCGTCTGCCACGTCTTGGCAAAGCAGGCAGACAGCGGTAAGGCAACTCCACGTAAGTACGACGCGCAACATGACAGCATCACTTTCGGTGAGATCAGCGCTGGTGAACGACGTTACCGCCGACGATGGTGAGCACACACCGCGTCCGGGGGATCTGCTCCACGGGAATGGTCATCACGTCACGATCGAGACCGGTTAAGTCGCACGCTTTGCCTACCTCGATCGTACCGCGCCACTTCTCTTGGAACGCAGCCTGCGCCGCCCAGATGGTCAGCATCTTCACTGCTTCCTCACGCGTGAGTTTGTGTTCGGGATGCCAGCCGTCGCGCTGCACGCCGTCGAGGTCGCAGCGTGCAATAGCGGCGTACAGTTCGACCATCGGCTCGCCCGCTTCTACCGGAGCGTCACTGCCGCCCGGAATGTAGCAACCGCTATCGACGAGCGGCCGCCACGCGTAGGCGCCGGCGAGTCGCTCGCGCCCCAGTCGGCTGGGAGCGAAGTGGAGATCCGTAATCGCGTGCGACGCCTGCATCGACGGGACGACCCCGAGCTTGGCGAAGCGGGGGAGATCTTCGGGGTGAAGGATCTGTGCGTGTTCGATGCGAAACCGCGGATCGGCCACCGCGCGGTCGGCCACCGGAACGCGCTTGAACGCCGCTTCGTACAGATCGAGCACGTGCCGGTTGGCTCGATCTCCGATGGCGTGGATCTCGACCTGTACACCGACCCGCAAGGCGCGGTCGAGCATGCGCTTCATGTCGCGATCCATGTGGGTGTTCAGCAGACCCTTGGTATCGCGATCGCTGTAGTTCTCGAGCAGCGCCGCTCCACCCGATCCGAGCGCGCCGTCGTAGCTCACCTTGATCCCGCGACGCGTGTACCGAGTAAACGGCTCCAACCCAATGGGTCCGTTGTCGAGCAGATCTTCCGCGCCTTCGCCGGGCCCGTAGATCTGGTTGTAGATTCGAATCGGAATGTCACCACTGGCGACGAGCCCTTGAATGAGATCGGCGCGTTTGCCGGTGGTGCCCGCGATCTGGACGCCCGTCCAACCACGCGATGCGTAAAGCTTGGCACCCTCGACCAACGCTCGCTTGGCGGTCGATTCCGTGTCGCGCGGAATCTTCCGTTCGACCAGCACCTGCGCCGCGTCGAGGACCATCCCCGTCACCTCGCCCTTGTCGTCTTTGACGATCTCACCTCCCGGCGGAGCCACTCGCTTCTTGTCGATCCCGGCGATCTGTAGCGCGAGGGTGTTGCCGATACTGCCGTGGCCATCCACGCGGCGCAGCCAAACCGGGTGATCCGGCGAGACCGCGTCGAGATCGAATCGGGTGGGGTAGCGCGGTGGGTCCCACTTGCTCTCGATCCAACCTCGCCCGGTGATCCATTGACCCTTCGGGGTGCGGGACGCTTCGGCGGCGACAATGCGCAGGAGATCACCGA
>JAJFFE010000131.1 GCA_021776775.1 Planctomycetota bacterium
CACGCCCGGCGCGGTGAACGAAGTAGAGCACTGTCCGATCACCGTGTAGGTGTGACTGCCTGCCGGAGCTCCAGCGTCGACGTAAGACGTTGACGTTCCGGACAGGGTGGCAATCGTTACCCCGTCGCGTTCGACGATCACGTTGGCGTACGGGTCGCCGTTGACCCACGTCAGGCTGACGTTACCACTCGACTCGCCGCACGAGAGACTGAAGACCGGATCGCAGCCGATCGTCACCGAGCAGCTCGCCGGCGCGGCGGAGAGTCCTCCGACACAGTTGCCGATGACGTCGTACGCATGAGAGCCGACTCCCGCGGCCGTATCGAGGTACGACGTCGCGGTGCCGCTCAGAGTCGCAATGGTGCTGCCGTTGTGCACGATCGTGATCGAGGTGTACGGCTCTCCGTTGGTCCACGTCAGCGACGGGTTGCCGGAGATCGAGCAGCTCAAACCAGTTACCGGCACGCAATCGACGCTCGCCGTACAGCTCACGGGGGACAACGCTCCACCCGCCGCGCAGACCGCTTGCAGTTGATAGGTCACCGCGCCGGCCGGAGCCGTGGTGTCGACGTAGGACGTCGCACCGCCCAAGAGCGTGGCGATCGAAGTTCCGTTACGAGTCACGGCAATTTGCGAGTACGCGTCGCCGTTGTTCCAGAGCAGCTGAACGCTGCCGCCGGACTCGTTGCACGTGAACCCGGTGATTCCCGAGCACGAAACAGAAACCGTGCAGCTCACGGCGGCCGCCGCAGTCGCGCCGCAGTTGCCGATCACGTCGTACGTGTGTGAACCGGCGGAGGGGGTGTCGTTGTACGACGTCGCGGTACCGGCGAGGGTGGCGATCACGCTACCGTCGCGAGCAATCATGACGGAAGAATACGCTTCGCCGTTGTTCCATGACAGCTCAACATTGGAGCCGGAGGTCCCGCAGCTGAGTGACGTCACCGGGTCACACGCGACGACGACCGAGCAGCTGGCCACAGGAGCGGTGCCACCCGTGCCGCACGACGACTGTAGGACGTAGGTGTGCGATCCCGGAGTTGCGGTGGGGTCGAAGTAGTTGGTGACCGTAGAGGCGACGACTACCAAGAAGACGCCGTCTCGCAGGATCGTCGTCGAGTCGTAGCTGTCTCCGTTGGTCCAGGAAAGAGCGACCCCGGCCGGTAGAGAGTTGCACGACAAGCCGGTGACAGGCAGGCAAGGATCTGCGACCAACTCGACGTTGGCGAAGCTCGTGAACCCGAGACCACAGCAGCTGTCCGTCGAGAACGTTCCGAGTTGAATCTCGAACGTACCCGGCCCGGTGACGTCCTGCATGATCGACCCCGAGTCCGGAGTGTCGGTCAGCGTGATCGGGCCGCCGACGACCGACGCCCCGGTCGCGACGTTGACGACGTCGTAGTACGCGCCGTCGAATCCAGGCGAGTTACCGGAGCCGAACGACCAGTCGAAGCTCAAGGCGTGGTTGCCGAAGCCCAGCGACACGTTCTGAGAAATGTGCGTGCGCTGGAAGCCACCACTATCGTTCGGTCCGTAGACAATCGCCTCGATGCCGCCTTCGTAGACGACGAACCCGTCTGTGCTGTCGTCGTGGAAGCACCACGGGAAGCCGGTCGTGTCGGAGAAGTCACCGTTGGTGAGCGACCCCGCCGGTTGCGGACAAGAGTAGAGCACGATCGTATCGGAGATGATCGCCGTCATGCCGGCCATGTTTTCGACCTCGACCTGAACGGTTCGCAAGCCGCTGCCAATCAGGTCTACTCGCGGGTTGTCGGTGCCGACGTCGAAACCGCCGGTATCGACCCACGCGCTCCAAAGGCCTGCTGAGTCGCGGTAGCGAAGGCGGCGAATACCGGTGTCGTAGTCTTCCGCCACAATACTGACGTCGACGCGGAAAGAGCCGGTCTGGGTCGCACCGTCGTTGATCGTGACGATACCGGTCGGCACCGTGGTGTCGGCGTAGACCATGTAGTCCGTCGCCGCGGTGGCGGTGGTCGAGTTTAGGCTCGCAACGACGAAGCCGTGCCAGTCGGTCTCAGTCGATGTGTGATTGAACGACTCTTCTTCGCCAGCACCTCCGTCGTTGGACATGCCGACGTGATTGTAGACGAACGGATGGTGTGTGGATTCGTCCCCCGGATCCGAGTCGTATAGGAACAGAGCTAGGTCGACGTCTCCCGAAGTGGGGACGACTCTGAAGTACTTCGGGGTCCCGGCTGGGAGTGTCGCGTCGAAGATACGCACCAAATCGAGAGGGGCGAGAGTGTACGGACCGTATTGGCCGTTGATGATATCCGCCGTGTGGGTGGCGTGCTCGATCAGGTAGTCATCGGTGCCGCTGAATTGTCGTACTTCGACGAACTCGTCGCCGAATGGCACGTGGTTGCGGTCGGTGAGGACCAACTCGAGGTTCGAGCTGCCGACGTAGGGGCCGAGTTCGTGCGTATAGTCCGCGGGGTCTTCCCACGGCGAGTCGGTGTTGTGGATCAGGTCGAAGTCAGACCCAGGGTAGGGCTGCATGGCGACGACGTTCCAAAAGCTCGCCGGGTTGTAGCGGTAGAAATCTTCGACGTCGTCCGGCGTGCTGTGGAACTGACCAGCGTTCGGAGTCAGCGTCCAGTTGCTCGTCCACGCGGCGAAGCCGATGTACTCGGTCGTGCTCGACATGGACCAAAGCGTGACCTCGAACGAGTAGAAGCCAGTTTCCGGCGCCGTGAACTCGACGATCTCGAACGGGTTCGACGCACTGAACGATCCGGTGATGTACGTGCCGGTCGGACCCTCGACGCGAAGGTCGAAGTCGCCCTGCAGCGGATCGGACGAGTAGTCACTCGACGGGTTCGAGTCCCACGAGATTGCAGCCCGGACGAGTTCGCCCGCGAAGGCGTGGCGAGAGATCGTGTACGGGAACGACGTGGTGCTTACACTACGCCAGTCGGTCGTGCCCTCGTGAGCCAGACGAGCGCCGGCGCGGAAATCGATACCGCCCGCTCCGTCGATCTCGCTCAAGCGCGACGAGCCTTCAATGTTGTGGACGGCGGACGCCATGACGGTCGCCTTGACCACCTCGGGAAGGTTCTGCCAGCTCGAGTTGACTTCCATCAAGCTCGCGGAGAGACCCGCGACCATCGGGGCGGCGTAACTCGTTCCGCTGCCGACCCACGCGTTCCAGGGCGAGGAGGCGGTGGTGCTGGTGATGTTCGCACCCGACGCGGAGACTTCAGGCTTCTCGGCGCCGGTGGACGGGTCTACGAAGCTCGTGCAGTTGTAGATGGTGTCGTCGTCCCAAGTCTCGGTGCCTTGGTCGTCGAAACCGCCGACGGTGATCACGTTGAAACCCTTGCCGGGGCTCCCGACGTTGTCGGTGCCACCTTGGCAGCCGCCGCCGTCGTTACCGGCCGCGACCGTGACCGTGCTCCAGAGGTTGCGAACAATGTAGTCGCAGTGACGATCGTGATCGTTGAGATCGGTCGACGACGAATCGCCCCAACTGTTGTTGATCACGTCGAGGTTCTGCGTCGACGCGGCCCAGTCGAGCGCCGCCGCCATGTCGTCGTCGTCGTAGCTGGTGCCGTTGGCGCTGAACAGTGAAACGCTGGGCGCCATGCCGCTGTGGGTGGAGTGCTGACTGGCGACCATGCCGGCCGTCGACGTCGCGTGATCGTCGACGTTCGCGTCACCCGGGACGCGCGTCGTACCAGCGTTGAGGTTCGGGTTGAGGAACTCGATACGGCTGTCTTCGCAAATGCCAACGTCAATCGAGGAGCCGTCGAACGACCAGAGCCAATCGGTGATCTCGGCCTTCTGCGTCGTCTTCGCGACGTCGTTGAAGTCCTTGTTCTCATTGGGACCGTAGATCGTGTCGACGTCGTCTCGGTGGGAGAGTTGAACAACTGCCCACTTCGGAGCAGTGACGTAGACCAACGGAGCGACCGGGCTGACGTAGCTCGGCTCGAGGCCCAACTCGGCAAGTGCTTCGAGAAGCCCGGCCTGGGCCGGAATCATCTGCTCGATCAACATCGCCGCCGCTTGCGCTCGAAGCGAGTCGGCGGGATCCGGGTCGACCGCGGGATCAGCGGTCGTTTCCGGCGTATCGATCAGTTCACCCGCGATCGGTGACGCGCCATCGACGCGCGGCGGATTGCCGGGACTGGTAGCTCGCTCGTGCGTTTCCGACGAGTACGGAGCCCGGTGGGGGAGGCGAAGCTCACCCGTCTTCAACCAGATGCCGACCCTGATCGGATCCGGATCGTTCAGCAGTTCGAGCTTGTCGAACAGCCGACGATCGAGCGTGCCGTACTTTGCGACCCGAGCTTCCGTCTCGCGAGCACGAAGCTCCGCGCCATCGACGGGGATTCCGTTCTCGTCGAGGGTCACGCCGTAGACGCGCTTGGTTTCGGTGTCGACGATCTTCGCTCGGTGAATCGTCAGTCCGAGCAGCGGCAGTGTTTGTGTTTCGAGATTACCGATCACCAGCGTCTCGACGTTGAGCGAGTCGCGATCGGCGACCGCATAGAGGGCGTCGAGTTCGAGCGATTGTTGTTGCCCGAACGCCGTGAGCGACGTGAGGACCAGAGTCAGTACAACGAGCGCGTGGGTCGCGGGGCGACCGCGCCAACGGGGGGTGAAGGTGCGAGCGTCGGACTGTTGCCGAGTCGCGTCTTGGGATCGGTTCATGAGACCTCCTGGAGAATTGGGGGCAGGTGCGTCCAACGCCACAACGGCTGGACGACGAGGACGAAGCGCCGACGGGTCGACGAGGCCTTCACGATTTTGGGTGAGGGCCGTAAGTGGTTGCAGGGAAGCGGACTAGATGGGTTGGCGCTGCCTGGCGTTGGGCCGGGTTCTCGTTTGGCGCCGACGAGGCGGGGAGCGGGTCGGCCGCTACGGTGGGGTCTGCCGCGATCCGACGCGGTCGTACCCAGTAAGCCAATTCGCCACATGAGCGGCTCCTTTAGGGTCGGTGTACGGTCCTTTTGGTTTGTCTCCAATTGGGACGCGTCATTCACCGGCGCTCAGGGCACACTTTCGTCCAAATTTCTCAGGGGGGGTTCTGCCGCCTTAGTGCGTCGGCGCGGGACCAACAGCGCAGGCCGCCCGGGGAGGATCCCCAGGTCGCGAGATCTTTACACTGCGGACAGTCGTGGCTTCACGAATAGAGGCGAGACTCTGGGCCTGAGATACACCTTGCCCCTAATCTCTATCTCCGATGGCCCGAAAAACTATCGTTGGGCTCTGACGAGCGTCCGCCCGCCTCCCCCGTGGGTGGGCGCTCGCTTTTTTTTTTGTCTGGTGCTAGAGGTTCGTGATGATGTGGTGCAGTGGAAGATGGAGGGCGACGATGGCGAAGGCGACGTACGCTGCGGACAACGCACCGAACAGAACGGATATCGTCAATAGTTGAGAGCGCCCGTGACGCAGGACTGACTACATGAGGCTAATGCCCATTGCAACGGGAATGAGCGCGGGGACGACCGGGGTTATCTTCAGGAGTAGCACCGTGATCATTGGGAGCTTCTGACCAAGATCCCGGAACATCGGCTCGAAGCTAGGCACCAGAGTGACAGCTCCGTGCGCGATTGTGATCGTGAACAGCAATACGGACCCGCAGGTAAGAACTAACAGGAGAGTCCCGGGCACAGGGTCAGGCTGCCCTTGGTAGTCGGTCTTCGATCCACTGTTTCCTGAGCTATCCATGTCGTCCCCCTATTTTGATCCCTGGTGCAGATGGCCCGGCAGAGGAATCGGTCGGCCGGTTGCCTTGTCGATGGATAGTCGCACGATGCGTGACGTGATCCAACGATCGAGCCGCTCGGCGAGGTCGGACACGGTGTCTTTGTTCTTCGCGGCCAGATCGACCGCTTCTCCGACATCGTTGGCGAGATCGTAGAGTTCGAACCGTTGCTTCGGGTGGAAGTAGATGAGCTTCCACTGTTGGAATCGAATGGCCGTGTACGGCACGATTCCCGGGCCGCGTGCTCCCCATTGGTGCGGTTGACTCCAATGAAGTCCGCGCGCCGCTAGTGTCCCGCTTCCGGAAAGCATCGGTACCAGGTCTTGGCCGTCGACCAGCGGCACATAGCTCTTGGGCGTTTCGACCTTCGCCATCGAGAGGATCGTCGGAAAGTAGTCGTGGCTGATGATCGGCGTGGCGCAGGTCGCGCCAGGCTTCACCACGCCGGGCCACCGGACGACGGTCGGCACGCGCACCCCGCCTTCGTACGCCGACCCTTTGCCGCTACGCAGCGGCGCGTTGTGCGTGTGCTTTTTGGTCCCGCTCGGTGATTCACCGCGGGCGTGGGCGGACAGTCCGCCGTTGTCTGAAGAGTAGATCACAACCGTGCTCTCGGCGATGCCCAATCGATCCAACGCGGCTAGCAGATCTCCCAGGGCGTGATCGACCGTCTCGATCATCGTTGCGTACGCCGCTTCTTTAGCGTCGAGCGTCGAGTAGTGATCGAGGTATTTCTTGTTAGCCATGATCGGCGCATGCACCGCATAAGGTGCGAAGTTCAGATAGAACGGCTTGCCGTCTTTGACGGACTGCTCGATCGCAGCGACCGCTTCGATCGCCAACGCTTCGGTCAGGTAGATGTCTTGACCGTGATACTTTTCGAGCCCCGGGATGTCCCACACCGACGTGCTCGACTTCGGGTCTTTACCCTGGCGACCGGCCAGCGTGAAGTTGTGTTTGCCGTAGAAGCTGGCTGGGCCCCCCGAGGCGTGTCCCGCAATATTGACATCGAAACCGAGGTTGGTGGGATCACCACCGTTGGTGCCGTGCGCGCCAAAGTGCGCCTTGCCGACGTGAATGGTTCGGTAGCCGCCATTCCTCAAGAGTTTCGGAAGCGTGACGTCTTCCTCACCGAGTCCGTTCATCTTCCAAGGCGGAGCCGCCAAGTCGGGACGATGGGTCGACGTGTCTTTGTCCTTGTGCAGGGTCCAGTAGGTGATCCCGCTGCGGCCCGGACTCTGGCCGGTCATGATGCTCGTACGCGTTGGAGTGCAGACCGGCGCCGAGGCGTAGGAGTGAGTGAACCTCATTCCCTGCGCCGCGAGTCGTTCGAGGTTTGGCGTGCGGTATCGCCGGTTGAGCGGTGTCTTCTCGGCGTGGAATGGCAGCGACGTGTCTTGCCAGCCGAGATCGTCGACGAGGAACATGATGATGTTCAAAGGCTTCGCGGTGTTGTCTACGCCCTTCGCTGTCTCGTCCGCGTTCAGCGTAGAGCAAAGCGTCACGCTCAATAGCAGTCCGAGTAGCAGTGTCGCTCGCACGGCTACTCGTCCTTCTCCAGCTTGAGGCAGACGGAGTTGATGCAGTAGCGAATGCCGGTCGGTGGCGGACCATCGGGAAACACGTGACCCAAGTGCGCATCGCACCCGCGACACAAGATCTCGACCCGTTCCATGCCCACGGACGAATCCCGTCGCTCGATCAAGTGCGCACCGTCGAGCGGCTCGAAGAAGCTGGGCCAGCCGCAACCTGATTCAAACTTGCCGTCCGAGCGAAACAGGTCTAACCCGCAGCACGCGCAGCTATAGGTCCCTGCGTCCTTGGTGCTGCAATACTCGCCAGAGAACGGCGCTTCGGTACCGGCCTGCCGCATGACTCGGTACTGCTCGTCGGTCAGCTCGGCGCGCCACTCGGCGTCACTCTTCTCGATCTTGTCCACGGTGCTCCCTTACGGTGTCTGTCGTTAAGCATCGTGTGGGAGGAGACGCGGGAACGCAAGGTTACGGCTGGGCGACGAAGACGAGTGCATCGTGGCGTGGCTCGAACACCAGCGAGTTGGGGATGGCCGAGTCGATGGCTCGCCACCGACTATGAGGCACGGGAGTGCGGTTGGTCGCCGGGAAGCGGGTTGGCAAACAAGCACGGGGGAGAACGAGAGACGGGTGCATCGGGCGTGAACGATTCTGTTCCGGGCGAGCGGCAGCGGTTGGGCCCGACTCCGTTGCGTGTCGGTTAGGATATGTGGATGTTGGCCGAAGCTATGGAATCCCTGCCGGGGATGGCGATGGGAGATCCCGTCCGGACGAGGTTTGGCGGGTCGCAATGTTCCCTCTGTCTTGGGCTTGATTTCGCGCGATGAACAGTCGTGCGCGAAACCCGACCCCAGTACCGAGCATCAAGACACCGAGCGAAGCAGTATCGAGTCGCCCCGGGCCCAGTGAACAACCGATCCACCCAGATCCCGTCCGGACGAGGTCCAACTCACCGCACCTGCACTTTTCGGCCGGGCTAGCGATCTAGGCCGCAGTGTCAGCGAAGACACTCCGTCTACGAAGATGGGATTTAGTCGATTGGTACAGTTCGCCTCACATCGTTTGCACGATGCCGCACCCCTCACCACAACCAGCCGACGCCTCACGCTCGTCCCCCAGAAACCGTAACCAGCCCGGTACGGATCACGCCGCGCAGCGAACATCGCTCATCGCCCAAGGCACGCCCGAAAGCATCGGGCCCGCCCGCTGCCCCTCGCCCGGAACAGAATCGGACACGCCCCGATGTGCCCGCCCCTCGTTCGCACCCGTGCTTGTTTGCCAGAACGCGACCCGGCGACCAACCCCACTCCCGTGCCTCAAAGTCGGTGGCGAGCCATCGACTCGGCCATCCCCAACTCGCTGGTGTTCGAGCCACGCCACGATGTGCTCGTCTACTTCGTACTTCGTTTGACCGGGACTGGACGTCGCCCTCACGCAATAATCTTGCGAATCGCCTCGGCGCCTTCGACGCCGACCAGCTTCTGATCGAGCCCGTTGTAGAAGTAGCTCAGATCATTGGGGTCGAGGCCGAGCTGCTGAAGGATCGTTGCGTGAAGGTTCTTCACATGCAGGCGATCGGTGCGCGCTTCGGCGCCCAGTTCGTCGGTTTCACCCAGGCTGACCCCGCCTTTGATGCCGCCGCCCGCCATCCACATGGTGAAGCCGTAGCTGTTGTGGTCGCGACCGGTACCTTTGGCGTACTCGGCGGTCGGTTGTCGACCGAACTCCCCGCCCCATACGACCAACGTTTCGTCCAGCATGCCGCGACGCTTGAGGTCTTGCAGGAGGCCGGCGATCGGTTTGTCGGTTCGACCGGCGTGGTACGTGTGGTTGCGGACCAGATCTCCGTGGGCGTCCCAGTTGTCGTCGTTGTGTCCGCCGCCGGAGTACACCTGCACGAAACGCACGCCGCGTTCGACGAGGCGACGGGCCAAGAGGCACTTCTTCCCGAAGGGTGTCGTCATTGGGTTGTCGAGACCGTAGAGCTCTTGGGTCGCTTCGTCCTCCTGCGTAATGTCGACGGCTTCCGGCGCTTCGGTTTGCATCCGATACGCCAGCTCGAAGCTGGAGATTCTCGCCCGCAGGTCAGAGTTGTGACCGCGAATCGACTCATGCAGAGCGTTCTGGGAGTTCACATGATCGATGATCTCGCGTTGAAGCGAGCGGCTCATGCCGGCCTGCGGCTTGAGGTCGAGGATCGGCGTGCCTTCGGAACGTAACTGCACGCCCTGGTAGGACGCCGGCATGTAGCCGCTCGTCCAGTTCTTGGCGCCGCTGATTGGGCCGCCGGTTTCGTCGAGCATGACGACGTAGCCGGGCAAGTTGTCGTTCACGCTGCCCAACCCGTACGTGACCCACGAGCCGATCGAGGGGTGTCCACTCAGGATTCGACCACAGTTCATCATCAGCAGAGCGGAACCATGAATCGGGGACTCGGCGTACATCGAGTGGAGGAACGCCATGTCGTCGACGCACTCACCGAGGTGCGGGAACAAGTCAGAGACCCACTTGCCGCACTCACCGTACTGCTTGAACTTCCACTTCGGCCCGACCACGCGACCTTCGCTCTTGCGACCCCCACGACCAAACGTCTTAACCTTGATCGTCTTGCCGTCCAGCGGATAGAGGTCCGGCTTGTAGTCGAACGTATCGATGTGGCTCGGGCCGCCGTACATGAACAGGAAGATGACCGACTTCGCCTTGCCCGGCAGCGGCGCGGGCTTGGCGGCGAGCGGGTTCGCAAAGGTGCTCACTCCATCGGCAGCGATCGCTTGGTTCTTGATCCAGTCGCCGCCGAGCATGCCCGACAGCGCTACCGCACCAAACCCTCCGCCCAACTCCCAAAGGAACTGGCGCCGAGTGCGTCCGCAGAAGTGGTTCTCCGGTTTGTCGAACGGATCAGCCATCGAGCTACTACCCATCAGTCGAGGAACAAGAACTCGTTGAGATTGTACAGCGACAGCGAGAAGAGACGCAGCGACTCTCGCTCGTCCAACCCGAAGTCGGCGCGCATGCGCCGCACGAACGCGACGTTGCGTTCCACTTCCTCGGCCAGCGGGGGGCGCGCGAGTGCGCCTTGCAGCGCTGAGCGAATCTGCTCGTCAAGGTCCTTACTCTGTTGCAGCAAGTGATCGGCGAGCACGCCTGACTCTTCGTTGAGGAACGCGCTGTTGAGCATGGTCAACGTCTGCGTCGGCACGTTGGTGACAAAGCGTTCGGCGCAACTAGAGTCGGTGTCCGCTTGGTCGAACGTTTCGAGGAACGATTCGCGCAGGGACCGCTTGACGAAGACGTAGATGCTGCGCCGGTCTTGCTGGTCGGGAGGAGATTTTCCCCACGCTTGATCCGGACGCGAAGACGTTTCTAGCACTTCGCGCGGCAGTTTCGTGTAGATGCTCGGACCAAACATTTGCCGGTTCAACGTCGCGTTCACCGCGAGCACGCTGTCCCGGATCTCTTCCGCGGTGAGGCGTCGCATGTCGAAGCGCCAGAAGAGATCATTGTTGGGGTCGCGCGTCTGCCCGGCGGCGGTTGCCTTCGACGTCATTCGGTACGCCCGGCTCGACATGATGAACCGGTGCATCTGTTTGATCGACCAGTCGCGCGCCATGAACTCGGACGCCAAGAAGTCGAGAAGCTTCGGGTGCGTCGGTCCCGTGCCGAGTTGGCCGAAGTCACTCGGCGAGCGAACGATGCCGCGGCCGAAGTGGAACTGCCAGATGCGATTGACCATCACGCGCGCCGTGACGGGATTGTTCCGACTGGCAATCCAACGTGCCAGCACCAGGCGACGCCCAGTCGACTTCGCGCCGTTGGCGGGGACGGGGACGTTCGCCAGTTGGTTACCGGCCGGTCCTAGCACTTCGGGGAATCCTGGGGTGACTTCGTCTCCCGGGACGTTGGCATTGCCGCGAAGATGGATGAACTGCTTCGGCGAGTTGTCACTGCGTTCGAACGCTATCGGCGCCGGGTACGGTCGACGCACCGGTCGCGCCGTCTCCGTTGCGATGAGGGTCAGGATTGCGTCCGCTTCCTCGAACCGGTCGGCCCCGATGAGATCTCGACCTTCGCGCTTCAATCGCTCGATCCACAAGTCGTGCAGCTGTTGTGGCGGGTGACCGGTTCCGAGACCGACGTCGATGTACTGTCCCCCGAAGTCCTGGACGCAATGCACCGCGATCGTGTTTGACCCGACGACCAGCGCGTCGCGCGCTTGGTCCGTGAGCATCTCTCGGTGGTAGGCGACCGTGTACTTGTCGCGCTCGAAGACCGGTACACCGTTGATGTAGACCTCGACGTCGTCGTCGTGGTGGAAGCGAATGGCGAGGTTGGGCGGGATCTCGGTGAGACGGAACGAGCGTCGTAGGTAGATCTCCGGTGCGGTCCAGTCCGTGCCGATCTTGCTCGCCGGTGTGCCGCGCCGGCCAAACCCTCCGGGGCCCTGCTTCCAGGCGCTAGCGTCGAACCCTTGCGCTTCCCAGCCGTCGTCCTGTTTGTCGAACGTGTACCGCCACGTTTGCTTTTCGCGCTCAGAGGTGGGCAGCAAGACCCGCTCTTCTTCTTCGATCGCACGACCGGACTTGGCCCACGCCGCGGCGACTTCATCGAGGTAGACCTGCAACTGTTGATCGAGCTCCGACAGCCGTGCGGTGCGTTCGTTCAACGACCAGATAGTTTCGCCGGGTCGTTGCGGATCTTCGATCGGCCGGGTGATGTGCTTGCCGGTGCCGTGGTCGGTCAGGTTGTTGAAGAACGCCATCATGCGGTAGTAATCGCGTTGCGTGATCGGGTCCTTCTTGTGGTCGTGACAACGAGCGCATCCGACAGTGGTCCCGAGGAAGGTCAATGTTGTCACGTCGATGATGTCGGCCAGCACGTCGGCCCGCGACTGGTTGCGATCGATCGGTTCGTCGTCCCAGATCGGGAGTCGATGAAATCCCGTGGCGATCCGCTCGTCGGGGCCCGCACCAGGAAGTTCGTCGCCGGCGATCTGTTCGATAATGAACTGATCGTAAGGCTTGTCACTGTTGAACGACCGAATCACGTAGTCGCGGTACCGCCACATGTTGACCTTGGTCGAGTCGCGTTCGTAGCCGTTGGTTTCGGCGTAGCGCACAAGGTCTAGCCAGTAGCGGCCCCACTTCTCACCGTACTGCGGCGACTCGAGCAGGCGGTCGATCAAGCGCTCCCACTTCTCCGGCGCCGTGTCGGCGAGGTACGCAGCGACTTCGGCGCGGGTCGGCGGGAGGCCGGTGAGATCGTAGGTCGCGCGCCGAAGCAGGGTCACGTCATCGGCTAGGGGAGACGGCGATAGCCCTGCGCTCTCCACGCGGCTGGCGATAAACGCGTCGATGCCGTGCTTCGACCACTTGTCCGCGCGCGGCGACGGAACCGTCGGTCGCACGACCGGGCGGTACGCCCAGTAGTCTCGATCCTTGTCGGTGATCAGCCGCTCGCGAACCGGCTCCGCTTCGAGTGTTCCGAGGCGTCCCGCTTCGCCCGCGGTCCACGGCGTGCCACGTTTGATCCAGTCAGAGAGAATCGCGCGCTCGGCAGGTGGGAGTTTGGCGGTCGGTGGCATCTCGAGATCGTTTCGATACTCGATCGCCGCCAGTAGAACGCTCTTCTCCGGATTCGCCTCGTCGACGGCAGGCCCGCGTTCGCCGCCTCGCACCAGGGAGTCGCGATCGATCAGACTCAGGCCGCTGCGAACCTTGCGACCGCCGTGACAGTCGACGCAGTGGGTCACGAGCAGCGGTCGGACCTGCGACTCGAAAAAGGCGAGGTCTTCAACGTCATCGCGACGCGGGGTCGCGGTCGGTGTAGCCGACGTTCCAATCGAAAGGCCGAGCACGACAGATGCGATGAGGGTCACCGCGCCGAACGGAGATCGGAGGTCCCGTCGAAGTTGACGACGCGGGCGAGTTCGAGCCATGTGAGAAGTCACTCCTTCGAAGTGGGGAGTTTACTTAGTTTAGCTTGCTAAGCAAGTCTCCGCCCGTTGAAATTGGGCTGCTCCCGACCGGTGTGGGGTCTACTCAAAGTGCACGGAGGAAGAGACTTGCGCGTGAACTCTCCGATCGCCCCCGGGCTGCTTCGACAGATGACCGCGCGCCGCATCCTCGAAGTGCTCGGCCGCGGCCCCGCTTCGCGAGCCGATCTCGTGCGCGAAACCGGGATCAGCGCGCCGACCGTCTCGAAAGCGGTCGTGAGCCTGATCGCCGCGGGGCTGCTCGAAGAGGCGGACCTTACTCGCACCCTGGGAAGACCCGGTCGACAGGTTCGACTGGCGCGGCAATCGACGCAAGTGATCGGGGTCGAACTGGACGTCGCGGTCGGTCGCGTGCTCGTGGCGGGGCTCGACGGCACACCGGTCGAAACCGAGGCTGGAGAGCCGGCCGGACCCACCCTCTTTTCTGTCCCTTCCACCTACGACGCCATGATCGACCGATTGGTCGAGGTACTTCGTCCCCACGTCACACAAGACGATGTAAACGTGCTCGGCGTTGGCATCTCTACCCCAGGGCTCATCGATCGTTCCACTCAACGCGTGCTACTCTCCCCCAACCTGCCGTGGTTGAACGACGCTTACCTTGCCCGCGATCTCGAACAGCGACTCGACGTCGACTGCTACTTGATTCAAGAGGCGAACGCGCTTTGCTACGCCGAACGCGCCTACGGCCGCGCACAGGGCGTCTCTCACTTTGCGTTGCTCGACGGAACCACAGGGCTAGGGCTCGGCGTGATGCAGAACGACGTGCCCATCTACGGACACCGAGGTTTGGCAGGCGAAATTGGTCATATCACAGTCGACCCCGAGGGGCGGCTCTGCGGCTGTGGCAACCGGGGATGCCTGGAGACGCTGGCTACCGACTCTAGTCTGCTCGCTGCCATCTCCGAGGCTGTCGGCCGAACGCTGTCGATGGCAGAGGCGCTCGAGCTATCGAACGATCCGCCGCCTGCGGTTCGTGCCGCGATCGATCGAGGTGCGACCTACTTCTCGGTCGCCTTGGCCGCCGTCGTCAACCTGTTCGATCCGGGAGCGCTGTTCGTGCACAGTCGATGGCTATCGGAGTGTCCCGGGTTTTTCGAAACCGTCGTCGAGCAGGCGCGACAGCGCGCCCTGGGACCCACCATCGATGGTTGCCGCATCGAGCGCGCGTCGGGCACCAAGGTCCAGGGCGCCGTCGCCGGAGTGCTTCGCCGTGTTCTCGATGCAGTCGGGCCGTCGACTTGAGCATTGCCGCCCACCACGCCGAACGTTGCAACCGTGGTCGAGACCCGGCTAAGGTACCAAATCCAACAGAAGCACGGAGTCTCGTGAGACAGGACAACGAAAATGCCATTCGATCTGACGGGCCGCGTCGCATTGGTCACCGGCAGCACGACGGGACTGGGCAAGGCGATGGCTCGCTCCCTCGCGGACGCGGGGGCCAAAGTTGCGCTCAACTACTTCAACAACGAACAGCGCGCTCACCGTTCGTTCAATGAATTTCGTCAAGCGGGTGGCGAAGGCGCGCTCTTTCGCGCTGATGTCACCGACGAAGCGGACGTCAATCGTATGGTGCAGGAGATCGAGGCGGAGCTCGGTGGCGTCGATATCGTCGTTCTCAACGCCACGCCTGATCAGCCACTGATGCCGATCGAAGAGTACGACTGGGCGCACTATCAGCGGATGCTCGACTTCTTCGTGAAGAGCCCTTACCTGGTCACGCGCGCGGTGCTCGCGCGTATGAAGAACCAGCGCTGGGGCCGCATCATCAACATCACCAGTGAAGTGTTTGATCGAGGGCTGGCCCCGTTCACCGCATACGTCGCCGCCAAAGGCGCGCAGACGGGGTTCACGCGCAGCCTTGCCACCGAGCTCGCTCCGTTTGGGATCACCGTCAACAACGTTTCTCCCGGTTGGATCCCCGTGGAACGTCACGAGAACGATCCACAGGATGCGAAGGACGAGTACCTTGCGCTCATTCCGGCCGGACGTTGGGGCGTTCCGGCGGACGTCGGCGGGGCGGTGACCTACTACGCGAGCAACGAAGCGAGCTTCGTCACCGGACAGACCGTATCCGTCAACGGGGGAATGACCGTTCATTAACGGTCAAAGAGGGGGACTTCATGAAGAGCTGTACCGTTGCGTTGATCGTGGCTGCCGCAATGCTTTTCGGGTGTGACTCAAAGTCATCCAGTAGCGACGGAGGTGGCAAGCAAACGATTGGCTTCGTCACCAACGGTGTCGCGAGCTTCTGGACCATCGCCGAGGCCGGCGCGAAGGCGGCGGGTAAAGACCTTGGCGTCCAGGTCGAAGTGCGCATGCCAGGCAAAGACGGCGCCGGCGATCAGAAGCGAATGATCGAAGAGTTGCTGGCCATGCAGGTCGACGGGATCGCGGTGAGCCCCGTCGACTCCGAGAACCAACTCGACATCCTGAACGACGCCGCGAAGCGGACCAAGCTCGTCACTCACGACTCCGACGCTGCCAAGAGCGACCGGCTAGCGTTTATCGGGGTCGACAACTACAACGCCGGCCGTATGTGTGGTCAGTTGGTGAAAGAAGCTATTCCCGACGGCGGCGAGCTGATGATCTTCGTCGGGCGCATCGAGCAAGACAACGCCAAGCTGCGTCGTCAGGGCGTCATCGATGAACTGCTCGGCCGGTCGCACGATCCGTCGCGCTTCGACGCTCCCGACGTCGGTGTTCTCGAAGGCGGCGGCTACAAGATACTGGACACTCGGACCGACGCGTTCGATCAAGCCAACGCCAAGGCGCAGGCCGAAGACGCGCTCGTCAAGTATCCCGAGATCGACTGCATGGTCGGGCTGTTCGCCTACAACCCGCCGATGATCATCGAAGCGTTGCGAGGAGCGGGCAAGCTCGGCCAGATCGCAATCATCGGGTTCGACGAAGACGACGCTACCCTACAGGGCATTATCGACGGTCACGTGCACGGGACCGTGGTGCAGAATCCTTACCAGTACGGGTACCAGTCGGTGCAGCTGCTTTCAGAACTCGCCAAAGGAAAGAGCGATGGCGTTCCCGCGGACAAGTTCATCAATGTTCCCGCTCGGAAGATCCTGAAGGACAACGTCGAGTCGTTCTGGACGGACTTGAAGAAGCTTCTCAGCGCCGTACCGACGTCACAGCCCAAGTAGCGGGTCGATGACGTCCTCGGACCAACCCCTTCTTCGAGTGCGCGGGGCCACCAAACGGTTCCCGGGGGTAACTGCGCTCGACGGTGTCGATCTCGATCTGCACGCCGGCGAAGTCCTGGCGGTGATCGGCGAAAACGGCGCCGGCAAGAGCACCCTCATGAAGATATTGGGTGGCGTGCAGCGGCTCGATGCGGGAACGGTCGAGTACGCAGGTGGCAACGTGTCGTTCAGCCCTGTGTCGCTCAGCCCTGTGTCCTTCAACTCCGTCCAGGAAGCGGTGTCGCGCGGGATATCGCTCATTCACCAAGAGTTGAACCTGAGTGACAACCTCGATATCGGCGCCAACATCTTCCTCGGGCGCGAGCCTCACCGGTTCTGGTGGATCGACCGGGCGACGATCGAGGCGCGGTCGCGCGAGATCTTGACTCGAGTCGGCCTCCACCTGTCACCGAGCACCTTGGTGGCCGAGTTGTCGATCGGCATGCAGCAACTCGTCGAGATCGCCCGCGCTCTGTCGGTCGACGCCAACGTTCTCATCATGGATGAACCGACGTCGAGCCTGACTCTGACCGAGACCGAGCGTCTCTTCGAAGTGGTCGCGGATCTCAAGCGACAAGGGGTGGCGGTGATCTACATTTCTCACCGCCTGGGAGAAGTGAAAGCCATTGCAGACCGAGTGCTCGTACTGCGCGATGGTCAGAACGTTGGCGAGTTGGCGCGTGACGAGATCACGCACGATCGCATGGTCTCCATGATGGTGGGTCGCGACTTGTCGAACCTTCGAGTTCGCAAGAGCCGGGCGGAACATGATCGACCGCTGTTGAAAGTGCGGAGCCTCTCGTCGGAACGTTTTCCAGAAACGGCTATCGACTTCGACCTCGCACCCGGAGAAATCCTCGGTCTCGCCGGCTTGGTGGGGGCCGGGCGTACCGAAGTGTTGGAAGCTCTCTTCGGGATACGACGCGTCGGCCACGCTAGGATCGAGCTCGAGGGGAGTGCGGTCACGTGCGGCGATCCGCGCCAGGCGATGCGTCACGGGCTGGCGCTAGTACCAGAGGATCGCAAGCAGCACGGTGTCATCACGGAGTGGCCGGTACGCGAGAACTTGAGCCTGCCGGTACTATGGCGAGACGCCCGTGGCCGGGTGTTCATCGATCGACGTCGCGAAATCGAAGGCTCCCAGAGCGCAATGGATCGTCTGTCGGTGAAGGCGTCGAGCGATCGCCAGCTGGTGCATTCGCTGTCCGGTGGCAATCAGCAGAAGGTCGCAGTCGGCAAATGGCTCGACCTCGATCCGCGGGTGCTGCTGCTCGACGAACCGACTCGCGGAGTTGATGTCGGCGCGAAGGAAGAGATCTACCGGTTGATGGATTCAGTGGCCTCCAGCGGAGCGGGCGTGGTCTTCGCTTCGAGCGAAATGGAAGAAGTGCTTCGCATGTCCGATCGAGTGCTGGTCTTCCACCAAGGATCGATCGCCGGCGAGTTGAACGCCGACGAGCTGAGCGAGGAGGCGATCATGACCTTGGCGACCGGGGGCGGTGAGCCGTCATGATCAAAGTCGTGGGGATCTTCGGCCTCTTACTGTTCGTCTTCGTGGCCACGGCCATCGCAGATCCGAAGTTTGTGACCGGTTACAACCTGCAGAACCTTCTTCGCTGGACGTCACTCTTCGCGATCCTCGGCATCGGTGCGTCGTTCGTGATCGTCAGCGGCGGAATCGATCTCTCGATCGGATCCGTGGTGGGGCTGACCGGTTGCCTCGTGCCGCTCCTGCTATCGAAGGGAATGTCCGTCGGCGGCACGCTGCTCGCCGTGACCGGCGTTGCGCTAGCTGTCGGATTGATACATGGCCTCTTGGTGACGAAGCTCCGGCTTCAGCCGTTTGTCGTCACGTTGTGCGGGTTGCTCTTCTATCGCGGACTGATCCGCTACATCAGTGGCGACCAGGTTCAAGGGTTCGGCTCGGAGTACCGCGGACTGCGCAGCTTGGCGACCGGCTCGGTTCCCATCGGCTTCTCGGAGTTCCAGATCCCCGCGCCGTTCATCATCCTCGTAGTGATCACCGTAGTCGCGGCCGTCCTTCTCAACCGCACGGTGTTCGGTCGCTACTTGAAGGCGATCGGTCGCAACGAACAAGCCGCGCGCTACAGCGGGTTGCCGACCGATCGAGTCGTCATCGGAGCGTACGTGCTCTGTTCGCTGCTCGCCGGGTTGGGCGGCGTGCTGTTCGCGTTTGACATGAACTCGGTGCAACCGTCGGGTCACGGTAGTTTCTACGAACTGTACGCCATCGCGGCCGCGGTTCTCGGAGGGTGCTCGTTGCGCGGCGGCGAAGGGTCGATCATCGGCGTGGTGATCGGAGCCGCGGTATTGCGCGTTCTCTACAACGCGATCAACGTCCTCGGCATACCGACTCAGCTCGAGTTCGCGGTGATCGGCATTGTGATCTTGGCCGGCGTCATCGTCGACGAGTTGGTGCGACGTTGGGTGACGCGGCGGCGTTTGCTCCGCCAGGCTCGGGGAGCTCGCCGTTGAGCCGGGCGGCCGAGGGTTCGCGTCTCAAGTAGCGACTCGCGCCGGTCCCCGTTCGACTTGTGGCTCGCCTCAACAATGGGGGAGTTGAATCCGTATACTGTGCGGTGCTTCCATCCCCCGAAACGAGGTGTGCTATGCGACGGCTCTGGCTTCTCGCCGTGCTCGTTCTACCGAGCAGTCTTTCGGCCCAAACCGCGACGCTCATGTTGTCGAGTCCCCAGGCGGGTCAGGCGATTGCTCCCGGTTCCATTGTCGAGTGGTCGATCGAAGTCTCGGTCTCGGGCGGTGACAACGAAGGGCTGGCGCTGGTTCTCGTCGATCTTCTCCAGGACGCCGCCAATCCCGAACGTGTCGATCTGACCCCTGCCTTGGTGCCGGTCGCTATGACCAACTTCAGTCGGCCGGAAGGGGTGAGCAACCCCGGTCCGGGCGGCGTTGGCTCGGGATACGGTGGCACACCGTCAGGCGCGGTGGGTGAGCGTGATCTTCTGCAGATCGGCGGAGCGCAGAATACGTTCGGAGTGTCGGGGAGCGGCATGGGAACGGTGGTCGACGTCACCGCGGCCGTCGGGCAATCAGGTCCGGTGCTCGTCGCCCAAGGCAGCTTCGTCGCCCCGACCGCGGCGGGCGACTACTCGTACCACTTGGTCGAAGGAGTCGTGAATGTGCTGTCGGTGCTCGGGACTGCGCCCGGCCACTCGACGGCCGTCTCGGCGTCGGTCTCGAGTAGTCCGGGAACCTTCTCCATCGAGGTGAGTAGTGCGCCTCAGTTCGTGCGCGGTGATTGCAACGTCGACGCGTCGACGAACATCGCCGATAGCATTCACCTTTTGTCGCACCTGTTCACCGGGCCGCTCGTTCTTTCGTGTGACGACGCGTGCGATACCAACGACGACGGAACGCTCGACCTCGCCGACGCGGTCACGTTGTTGACGGCACTGTTCGACGGCGGCGGGCCGCTGGCGGATCCGAGCGACACGTGCGGTGCAGATCCCACGAGCGATACCCTCGGCTGTGTCGACTTCTCGGAATGTCCCTGAAAGGAGAGACCATGCGATTCTCGACTGACTCTGCGATGACGTTTGCTCGAACTGCTACTCGTTGTCTGGCGCTGTGTGCCGCATTGCTCTTCTCCGTTCCGCTCCTTGCGGGAATCGGCGACAGCGACCTCGACGGAGACGTCGACGCCGTCGACTTTGCGGCGCTCGAGTCGTGCCTGGACGGACCGGTGGCCACCTCGCCTGGGTGCGAGCTGTTTGACCTGAGCAACAACGGCACGGTAGACATGCGCGACTTTGCCAGCTTCCAGCAGAACTTCCACGGCGACGGTCCCATTCCCGGGACGCTGAACGTCACCTGGATTCACGGCTCACCGAGTTGCTCGTCCGATCCGAACCCACCGATCCAAGTGCATCAGTACAACGACAACACGTTCATCCTGCGCCAGAACAAGTGCCTCCACTACGAGGCTCCGTTCATCTACGTGCTCTTCGGAGACGAGAAGGTGTTCATCCAAGACACCGGAGCGACGTCGTCGTCGAGTGCCTTCCCGATTCAAGCGACCATTCAGGACATCATTGACACCTACGAAGTCGACCACGGGCTGGCCCCGCTCGACGTCATCGTGACCCACTCTCACTCGCACGGAGATCATGTCGCCGGTGACGGCCAGTTCAGCGGCGAGCCGAACACGACCGTCGTCGGACTATCGAGCTTTGCAGTCCGCAACTTCTTCGGCTTCACGAGCTGGCCGGACGAAGTCGTGACCTACGACCTCGGCGGACGGGTGCTCGACGTCATGGGCATTCCCGGTCACCAGGCGGCGAGCGTCGCGGTGTACGACCGACAGACCGACATCCTGTTGACCGGCGACACGCTCTACCCGGGCCGGCTTTACATCAACGACTGGGACGAGTACCAGGACAGCACCCAGCGGATGGTCGATTTCACGATCGGTTTGAACATTGAGCACGTACTCGGAACGCACATCGAAATGTCGTCGACTCCCGGGGATGACTATCCCATCGGCACGGTGTACCAGCCCGACGAGCACGTCTTGCAACTCGGGATCGAGCACTTGATCGAACTGAATGACGCGGTGCAGGCGATGGGCGCGTCGCCGAGTTTCGAAGTCCATGATGATTTCATCATTTTCCGACTGTGAGACCGGTCCCGGCCGATTCGGTTCGAACCGGATCGGCGGACCACACGGCTCGTTGGGATCGACTTCGACGGGATTCGTTGATGCGCTGGCGTTGCGGCGGTAGGTTCGTCGGGGTCATGAGAATTTCGACGAGTTCGCCCCGCGCGACAGACCTTCACCTCCAACGCCCCGCCACGGTCGAGACTCCGCAGGCAGAAGCTGTGCCCGCAAGAATCATGGCCGGCTCCCCGGGCGGCGCGCCTGAGGAAGGAGCAGCGGTCGATGTCGCCGTGGACGAGCGCCTCGATCGAATGTGGAACGTGATCATTTGGAACGACCCGATCAACCTGATGACCTACGTGACCTACGTCATTCAGCGACTCTTCGGATACCCGTTGGAGAAAGCGACGAAGCTCATGCTCGAGGTTCATAAGGACGGAAAGTCGCTCGTGGCCAGCGTTCCGCGAGAGAAAGGCGAACACTACGTCGGGCGCCTGCACGGCTTCGGGCTCCAAGCGACCTTGGAGAAGAACAGCTGATGTACCTCGCGGTGAGCAAGACCGACAACGGAGACTTCGCGGTGGTCATGTCGACACCGCTCTTCCACTACCTCTCGCTGTTGCCGGATCGTCTCCGCGACGCTCTCGACTCGCCCGACTATGCAACTCGCGCGATGCGTCGCATGTTCCCCCCAGGCTACTCGGATCCTGAGAAGGAGAGCGAGTATCAAGACTTGGTCAAAGGCGACTTGCTTCAGCAGCGTCTACAGAAGATCGCAGCCTTCGAAGGCATCGTCGCCCAAGGCTCCGTGAGCAACTCCGAAGGCAAGCTTCTGATTCGCGCCGCGGAGTTTGACGCTTGCCTTTCGTTCCTGAACGATCTGCGCGTGCTCCTCGGTGAGGAACTCGAAATCGAGGATGACGATTGGGAACGAGACATCGATCCCGACGATCCACGCGCCGACAAAGTGCTCATGCTTCACCTGCTCGGCTACATCGAGCAAGGGTTGCTGGAAGCGACCGGCATGGTCGACTTCGAGATCGATCCCGAAGATCTCTAATGAGCGCCGGTGTAGAGCGCGCAAGTGGACGTTCATGAGTCGTCATCGCGTCGAAAACCGATCTTCATTGGCGATTGAGGTAGAGGCGTGGACACTGGGCAGTATCGTCCACCGTGTCACCCTGCGCAGGCGCGCGACTGTCCGCGAGTGCGGTGAACACTCTCGCCCTTCCTACTGACGTCGACAACTCAGGAGTGTTTCAGTGACCACAGATGCGGACATCACTCTTGCTGACTATCACACTCACTGGATCGACGAGCTCCTTCCGATGTGGCGTGAGAGCTTCGAAGCCGGAGTTGGGGTAACAGACCCGAATCCTCTGGGACGTCAGCGGCAGTACTTCTTGGAAGAAGTCGTTCCGAGCAATGTTGTTCGCGTCGCCCTGCGTGGAGACCAACTTGTCGGCTTCGTTGCGGCCTCGAGCGAGTCCATTGCGCAGCTCTACGTTCGCGTGGGCTTCCACCGGCAGGGGATCGGCACGACGATGCTCGATTGGGCCAAGCGCGAGTCGAATGGGAGCCTCTGGCTGTACACATTCGATCGCAATCGCGGCGCTTGCGCGTTTTATGAGCGCGGCGAGTTCACAGTAGTTGAAAGAGGCTTCGAACCGACTTGGCAGCTCGACGACGTCAAGTACGGCTGGCGTTCGCAGGGGAGGAGAGATGGAGGATGAGGACGCTGCGATTCCAACGGTCAGCGTCAGTTTGTGCACGGTCTGGCGATTTGCACGTACGACACTGGCCTGTTCTATCGCTTTTCCTGTGACTCTGAGTGGCAGGTCGTTCAAGACTCCTTCCACGAAAGCGAAGAGTGCGCCAAGAACGCAACCGCAGAGAACTTTGACGCCTCGCGCGTCAACTGGGTGGAGATGCGGACTCACCGAGCCGTCCTGAGCTGCGAGATCGCTCAGCGTTGTCACGAGGTGTTCCCAACGCTGCCGATTCCCGGTTTTTTTCCTATGCTGGGGCTCGACCCGAGTGGATATGACGAGTATGCGAGCTTCGCGAATCGACCGTGATGTCAGGTCGAGCCGCATCACTACTCTCGGTTGGGCTACGACATTTCACCGGCGATCGGGTTCAGAAACGATGACTCTCCCCACATGTGGAACTACTATCTGCCGGGGTTCCTGAGTTCATGCCTGTTGCATGAAGGCGAGCATGAAATCGTCGATGGCTTCTTGTGGGGCCTTCGCGAAGTTCCTGTGCCGCCTCGTCTCCAAGTAGTCCAGGATCCCTGGTGGGGCGGGACGTCGCCCATGGAAAACGACAGATCGGTCTTGGCGCGGGAACGCGGATCTACCTGCGGTGCGGAGTTACCGATCTTCGGAAGGCGTTCGACGGTCTCACGCAGATCGTCGAGGATGACTTGGCACGAAGCATCACGGACGGCGACTTCATCGTGTTCTGCAATCGGTCGAAGAACCGCCTCAAAGCCATCTATTGGGATGGCTCGGGGCTGTGCCTGTTTGCGAAACGTCTCGAAGGGGGCGCTTCGCGCCGAGGGGTTTCTGTTCGAGTTGTGACGCACCCCCAGTATTCGAGCCGGCAACAGGATTGGCCGAGGAGCAATCCGAAGGGCTATGGAGTGTGGTTTGAGGGCCGAATGGTTTCCGCCGCTCGTTCGCGACGATTCCAGCTCGTAGAAGAACGCCTAAACGCGTCAGTGGACGAAGTGCCGGCATACGACTGGAAGACACCTTTGCAGAGGGTCGTCCAGATCCTAAAGCGTCACCGTGACGTAATGTTCGCGACCGCACCGGATCTCAAACCTAGGTTGACTTCGGCGTCGCGTCTTGACCTTCACGGAAATTGTAGCCTGTGTTCCGTTGATCGTCCTTGGATTGTCCTCTGTCGCAACTCGCTGGGCACGAGTGTCGCGTTCTGGACTCGCAGGAGGTGCCGGGTTAGAAGAGGGTGGCGTGCCGTTGCTGGCAGGTGCTCTCATGAGACTGGGAAGTCTTTTCTCCCATCGACCTTCGGACGAAGCGCGGAATTCCAATGACCGAATACGAACAGCATACACTCCATTCTTTTCCGCGGGACCTAGTGTTCACTTCGAAGCAATCACCGGTTCCGTTCAGCCTATGGATTCCGATCCTCGCGTTTATCGCCGTGACCGGATGCGGTGATGGGTCGCCCCAGGATCACCCGGCCGCGGCGCCGGCCTCCGCGGTCGATCCCGCCAAGCCTGTAACGGCGCGGGACGGAATTGGTCCCGTTCCCTCCACTTGGGTCGAGGCGCGGGTGGACGAGTCGCAACGTCGCATGAGCAAAACTGGAGCGGGCAGCCTCGTCTGGCAATCGGTCGAAGCCCACGGAGGCTTGAAGCGTTGGCTTGCGCACGGGACCGTCGAGTTCGAGTTTGACTACGCTCCGGTCGACGATCCTTCTGGGCGGCGGCATTCGTTTCAAGAAATCGATCTTTGGAGCGCACGAGGGCGTCACCGTGAACTCGGGGAGGGTGCGGACGCGGAGTTTGGATTCAATGGGAAGGTGACGTGGATCACCCCAAAGGTCGACGCGTTTCCGTCCCCGCCTGGTTTCTGGACGATGACACCCTACTACTTCCTAGGAGTCCCCTTCGTTATGGCGGACCCCGGCACGCGCTTCGAGCAACTGGAGGACGCTCCGCTCGGCGACGTCGTCTACCGGCTGGTCAAGGTCACATACGATCCGGGGACCGGTGACGCGCCCGACGACTACTACGTTCTCTACATCCACCCGGAGACGTTTCGGATCGGCGGACTTCGCTACGTGGTTAGCTATCCGGGGTTCTTTCCCGAAGGAGGCCACACGCCCGAGAAGCTCATGGTCTACAGCGATTTTCACGAGGCCGGTGGGTTGATGCTCGCGCGACGTCTCGACACCTATGCATGGAGTGCGGAGCAAGGGGTGCGGGGAGCAAAGGTCACCGACGTAAGAGCCACGCGGGTTCGGTTTGGCCAACGCTACGCGGACGGTGCCTTTGATCCCCCCGTGGGGAGCATCCGAATCCCGCAGTCCTTGGCATTACGCCTTGTGGATCGGTACCGGAGTTGAAGGCGGGGATGCGTACAGGGCCTACGGGCACGCGGTCGCGAGACAATCGAGTCCGTCCGTCGTCGGATCGACGCCGCAAGCATCCGGCGACGGCCACGGCGGTGGCGGTGGCGGTTCCCCACCGACGAATAACGCGCTCAAACCAAAAATCGCGTCGGAGATGTCGAGCGATCCGTCGTCGTTGATATCCGCCGGGGCTTCTGGTGAGGCCCTTGCCTGCGGATGATCCCGCACGAGCGGTCGCTCGTGGAGAAGTTACAGGGCAAGCCGTTTCAGCTGCTCGGCGTCAATAGCGACAAGGATAAGAAGTTCTATTTCAAGAGGGCCGCGGAATTGAAAGTCAATTGGCGTTCCTTCTGGTGCGGCGAGAAGGAAGGCGCTGGCCCGATCCCCTCCCAGTGGCGCGTAAACACATGGCCGACTTTGTATCTTATCGATGGTGCGGGTGTCATCCGTCAGAGGTGGCTCGGCGTCCCGAGCAACGACGAGGTCGACGAGGCTATCGATGTGTTGCTCGCCGAAATCGAGCACGACAAGTAACGTGGGTTCCGCGCCCGCGTATCCCACTCCACGCAGTGAAGCGTAATCCACGACCTGCGGGACACGTCTTCAAAATCGCTCACCGGGATTGCGGTGAGGCGGGTGGTTGCTGCACTCGATGATTCTCAAAGAACGAGCTTGCCAATACATGAACCGTGAACGCTTATCTGCCATTGCCCACGAAGGAATTGAATTCTGGAATCCCGTCGCTACCGAGGTATGTGAGCGCTGGATAGACAATCTCCCCCTGACGTCAGAGAGTGAGGTTCTCGACGTTGGCTGCGGTCGCGCCGCTCTTCTCTTTCGCATCGTGGAACGTTTCGGTTGCCGCGCGGTTGGAGTGGATATCGCAGAGTCTTCCATAGCCGCAGCGACAGCGATTGCCGCTGCGCGGTCGATCGATGCTCGACTCCAGTTGAAGTGCGAGCCGTTCGATGGGGGATCGTTACCCGATCGAAGCTACGACCTCGCGGCGTGCATCGGGTCTACGCATGCGATCACAGACCTCGAGGGCGCACTCTGCCTTTTCGCTCGGCTCGTGAAGCCGGGGGGGCTCGTTCTCGTCGGCGACGGGTACTGGCAAAGAGCGCCGGATGCTGGCTACCTCGAATTCTTAGGGTGTACGGCCGACGCTTATCGCACACACAGCGGGAACCTGGCGCTAGCGCAAGATCTCGCTTTCGAAGTCGTCGCCACCCACGAGACTAGCGCCGACGAGTGGGCTCAGTACGAAGACAGCTACGCCAGTAACATCGAGCGCTTCGTCGAGGCCAATCCACATGATCCCGAAGCTCCTGCCATGGCTCGGAAGATTCGAGCGTGGCGTGATGCTTACTTGCGTTGGGGCAAGGACACTCTCGGTTTTGGACTCTACCTGCTCAAAGTCCCAGAGTAGCGCGCCGGCTGGGAGCATCAGAACGACGACACGACGCGCGATGTATCGACAGCGGCAGGGTCATTGACTGAAGGCATGACTTCACCGTCGGTCACGGTGGTCAGAGGCAACTCGGTAGGAACAGCATGAAGGATCGGATCTCGTGACAGCTCCCCCCAACGAACTCGACGGCGCCCGCGTCCTTTGGTTGGCCTGGTCCGGAGAAGAGCCGTTCGGTGAGTTGTGCGATTCCGAGGGGCAGCAACAGTTCGTGCACGGCCTTGCAGTTTGCACTTACGACACTGGCCTGTTCTATCGCTTTTCCTGTGACTCTGAGTGGCAGGTCGTTCAAGACTCTTTCTACGATAGCGAAGAAAGCGCCAAGAATGCGATCCCAGAGAACTACGACGCCTCACGCGTGAACTGGGTGGAAATGCGGATCCACCGAGCTGGTTTGATCAGTGAGATCGTTCAGCGTTGTCACGACGTGTTCCCAACGCTGCCGATTCCCGAGTATCCAACTGGCATGGGGCTCGACCCGATCGGAGACGACGAGTATGCGAGCTTCGCGAATCGACCGTGGAGCCAGGTCGAGCCGGACAGCTACTCTTCGTTGGGCTACGACATCTCACCGGCGATCGGATTCAGTCTCCATGACTCTCCACACATGTGGAACTACTATCTGCCGGGTTTCATGAGCTCATGCCTGCTGCACGATGGTGAGCATGAAATCGCCGACAGCTTCTTGTGGAGGTTTCGCGATCTTCCTGTGCCGCCTCGTCTCCAAGTAACTCAGGATCCCTGGTGGGGCGGGACGGTGCCGATGGAAAACTACAGAATCGAGCAGCGCCAGCTTGTGATTCGATTCCTCGAGTTCATGCGAGACTACGGATCGAGCAAACCGTTCTACTATCAATGGGAACGCAACGACGATCGAACTTTGTCGAGGTGGCTTGCGTAACAACTAGCTCACCGGGGACACTGTTTCCACTAGTAACCCCACGTGAAAGCGCGCGTGTCCGCGCGAGAGAGCGGATAACGATAGAGAGGATCTGTCAGGTTGTTCTGGTTGGCGGTCGGTCTTGTTGTTCTCGGAGCGGTGCTAAGTCTGGGGAACTGGTCGATAGAACGAGGTGACACTTGAAGCTTGTCGAGTTTCAACTGCGCCCGGTGGATGAGATTCAGCCTTGGGGTGAAGAGGGGCGCTTCTCTCTTTCGTGGTTCGGATTTTCGGACGGCTTCTATGGGCTTCGGCTTGGATCACACCGCCTCCTGCACTATTCGGAAGATGCCCTGTCGATCTCTGCCGACGAAAACGAGTCCGTCGCATCGTGTCCGTGGGTTCAATACCAGGTCGTGCGACTTTGGGAAGACTTGCTCGAGATTCTTCCTTCGGTCCTCGAACCAGTACCCTCGAGGCTGGTTCCCCTGACGAATCTGTCACGCGATGAAAGGTACGAGTGGGATGAGGCCGCACGTTGGTGGGCGACTTCTGAGAAGGAGATCTTCGCAGTCGAGTCCGTTGGTGCTTGGCTTTCAGAGCACGTGCTCGACACCGGCTACTTGTCGCCAAGTTCTTCCATTGTTCTCTGGTCGTTCGCGGACAGCGTCACCGTTAAGTGGGACAACTCCGATAGATTGCTCGATGGAGTTCCCGCGTGGTCGGAGCTGTGCGGCAGTCACACCATGAGTAGGGATAGCTTCCTGGCTGGAGTCCAAGCATTCAACGATGACTTCATGTCGCAAATGGCGACCCGAGTCGAAGCGATTTGCGCAGGCTGGAATCGCAATGAAATCAGCGTAGACTTCGATGGCCTGAGGAGCGAACAGCGAGATCGCGCCACATGGCTCGAAGCGATACTGAGCCGGCCGCGCCCACGTATCGAAGTAACAGAGCTGGAGTCTGCCTATGAAACGATCACCAGAGCGGTTCCCCTTCCGCGATAGCACTGTGCGCCGAATTGAGATTTCCGAAGCAAACAAGCGAGCCGAACCACTAACGTTTCCGGCTCGTACGTCCATATCTCCTCTTGCGATCGCTCTAAGCGAGACAGCGCGATCGCTCCTCGTCTCTCAAAGGACCGGCCCCATGCTCCGCTCTACCTTGTTCTCGGTGATTATTCCGCTTCTCATCCTCGTGTGCTGTGCAGGCTGCACCGACTCTTCCGACTCCGACCGCAAGGCGGATAACTCCGTGCCTGCTGAGAGTGCGCCCGTGGAAGCTGCGCCCGAGCAGAAGCGCACGGATAAAAAGGGCACAGGAAAAAAGAGCACAGAGAAGAACGTCGTCACCGAAACACCGCCCGAGAGGCCGACGGTCGAGAAAGAAATCCCGCCGCCGTCCCCTCGTCCTCGCTTCGTCGGACGCGTCGTCGACGAGAACGGATCTCCGCTCCGCGCGCGTATCGCGCTCTTTCGCGGAGGTCGCCCGCGCGTCAGCGACTTCCTCGTTGCGGACCCGTTGGATCTTCGGAAGACGCCGGGCGCAAGTTTGATCGGCGCGACGCGCATCGTGGAAACGAACGCGAACGGTGAGTTCGAGATCGATGAACTCGAGCTCGGTGAGTACACGGTCGTCGCCGCCGCGCCCGGCCGGCTCGCGCTCGACCGCCGAGGAATCGTGACGAACTCCGGCGACACCGAACTCTCGTTCCAGCTCTCCGCGGGGAAAGCGATCCGCGGGAAGTTCTGGACCTACGATCCCTCACTCAGCGCGGGCTCTGTGATTCGAGTCCTTCCCATGCGAACGGTTCTGCCGAAATGGAAGGGCGGCCGCAGAGGCTCGTCGAGCGCGATCCAATTCGGAAGCAGCGCGTCGACGACCTCGGCCGTGTTCGAGTACTCCGCACCTGTGAAGGCCGACGGAACGTTCATGGTCGAAGGCGTTCCCGCCGGGCAGTACTACGTCATCGCGCACGGTCCAGGAGACGTCACCGGTATCTACAAGTACTTCGACACAGAAAAACCGAGCGACGAGCTCGTCGTAGGCCTCCGAAAGCGCGGCCCCGGTCGGGGCAAAGTCGTCGATTCAACCGGTGCGCCGGTAGCCAATGCGAAGATCGTCGCTCGCGTCATCGACTCGTCGCTTCGCCGCGCGGTGACGGCAGATACCGAGGGCGCTTTCAGGCTCGAAGGTTTGAACGGAGCGGGCGCGATCGTCTGGACTCAAGTCGATGGCCAGCCCGTCGGTTGGTACACCCGTAACCCCATCTCCGAGCCCTTCGTCATCAAGCTCCCCGAGGGGTGCAGCGTCATCGGCCGAGTCACGCTGACAAACGGAGAGCCAGTCTCAGGCGCCCAGGTGGCAGTGACGTACACCCCGATATCATCGCGAGAACCGAAGAGCGAAGGTCGCCGGGTCCCGGCGAGCGCACGACGGGCTCAGATCGTGACGGACGAAGAAGGTCGATTCGTCGCAAAGGGGATAGAGGTGGGCTCGTCGCTCGAGTGGAGTATCGAATCCGGGTACCGAGCGACGTCGTCGACGACGGTTTCGGGGGTGGCGACGGACGGGATGGACTTGGGGAATCTGGTGGTGGTCGAGCGGTTTGGGAACGGACGCTGACACGGTGATCGAGAGGGAGTGCCAATGGCGTCACTAATACCGGTGGTCGAGTTCGAGCCAGCCTCTACGGTTCGGGATTGAGGGGAAGAGGCGGACACGGGACACTATCGTCCCCCTCGTAACCGTGCGTGGATTGCGTGTGCTCGCGAGTGTGCCGGGCATCGACGCTACTTTTGGAAGGCCAAACGTGCCGAGAAAACGCCCGCAGGACAGAATCTACGTTGAGGCATACGCGAGTGTGCGTTTCTCCGGTGCTGATCTGGACCCCTCCAAGTTGACGCAGATCCTCCAGCTTCCTCCCGACGTGTCGCATCGTCTAGGTGATCCGAATCTAACTCGTTCTTCCAAAGGCAAGGTCCAGCTGTTCGCCTCGTTCCCGGCTGGGGTGTGGAGCATGTCCTCTCGTAAGTGGGTTGATTCCCCCAAGCTCCACTTGCACGTGGAGTGGCTACTCGGGGAGCTTGAACCGAAGGCACAATCGATATCACGGATACTGGACGAGGGGCTGGAGGGAGACTTCTTCTGCTACAGCCGAGGCGCGACCGATCAACCGCCCGCAATCCCCGCTGAACTGGTGTCGCGGAGTGAAGCACTCGGATTTCTCATTGAGATCGACCACTACGAGTGCTCCGACTAGAGCCGGGATCGTTGGCGTGCAGTGCGATCTCACCGGGATCGTGGTCGGCGTGACGGCGGGTGGAATCGCGCGGAATCCGAGGAGATACGATTCGGGATTGAGGTGGTGAGGCGGACAGCGGACACTATTGTCCACTTGTAACCGCGCGTGAATTGCGGGTGTTCAGCGTGTGGTAGACACGAGCCTAAGCGAGCAAAGGAGCTGCCTTGATTCCACAGCTGGATCTCGACGAATTCTACGCTGGGAAGAGATCGTTGAAGATCCCATTTGTCGTCAACGACGCTGCGGAGGTTACTGATGGTAGCTATAAGGGTCGGGCATGCGCTGTGATCTGTCCCGAGACTCTGGGTGAGCAGCCGACCTTTCTCGTCGAGTTCGGCGACGACGGCTCGAGTGCCGTCTTACCGGCGGAGATCTTACGAAGAATCCAAGAGTAAGCGGAGGGGATCGTGGTGTTGCAAAGCGATCTCACCGGGATCGTGGTCTGCGTGACGGCGGATGGAACCGTGCGAGGTCGGGGGAGATAGAAATCGGGATTGAGGCCGAGAAGTGGACAGGGGACACTATTGTCCCACTCGCAACCGCGCGTGGATTGCGGGTGTCCGCGAGTGTGCGGGACACAGCCGTGTGAACACGACCAGCGCGGCGGAAGGTGCAACGAAGAAAATTCGGAGATCCTCGCCTTTCCCTGAGGCTGGGCCGAGACTCTGCCCACGAGCGATTGAAAGTGACTATGGATGCAAGATCAATTCGGACGCCAGAGCGTTGTAGCCTATGTGGGTGGCCTCGGTGCTGCGGACGGCGCCGGTGCTGACGAAACTAGCGTCGTCGACGCGCCGGCACTTGCAGACGATTCCGACGCGGCAGCGGCAGCCGCCGGCGATCCAGCCTTCACGCCCGCGAGCAAGAAGTACGAAGTGGTGGCGCCGATCGGGCAAGGCGGCATGGGCGAAGTGATGCTGGTGGTGGACCACGATCTGCGGCGAGACGTGGCGATGAAGGTGTTGCGCGACAGCCACGCAACGCAGCCGGTGATGAAGCGGAAGTTCGTCGCTGAGGCGCAAGCGACGAGTCAGCTCGAGCATCCGGGGATTCCGCCGGTTCACGATATCGGTGTCGATACCGACGGCCGGGTGTGGTTCACGATGAAAGTCGTACGCGGGCGCACGCTGACGGAAGTGTTGCACGATTTGTTGCTGGGTCGCAAGGAGACGCGCGCCGAGTACAACCTGCACAAGCTGGTATCCGTCATGGAACGCATCGCCGAAGCGCTGCACTTCGCGCACGAGAAGGGCGTGATCCATCGCGACCTGAAACCGGATAATGTGATGCTGGGCGAGTTCGGTGAAGTGCACGTGATGGACTGGGGCATCGCCAAGGTCGAAACGTCAGTCGACGATGTCGACGATGAATTCGCCGACACCGAGGGCGACGTTCGAACGCTGGACACCGACGACCCGCTGCTGACGCAAGTCGGCACGATCAAGGGCACGATTCCGTACATGAGCCCGGAGCAGGCGCGCGGCGAGACGCTGGATCGCTCGAGCGATGTCTACGCGCTTGGTGCGCTACTCTATGAAGTGCTGACGCTGCAACCAGCCTTTGAAGGCACCGGCGCTGGTCTGCTAGCGCGCGTGCGCGCGGGATCGTGTGCGCCGGTGCGGACGCGCAACGCGCGACGCGCGGTGCCGGAAGACCTGGCGGAGTTGGTGGAGCGTGCGATGAGCGCGTCGCCGGCGGCGCGGCCGGCGACCGCGGACGCTTTTGCCGTTGAGCTGCGCGGCTGGTTGGATGGTCGTGCGGAGAAGGCGCGTCGCCACCGAGAGGCGGAGGCGCTGGCGGCGCAAGGCAAGACGGCGATTGCGCACTACACACAGCTGCAACGTGAGCTTGGGATGGCAGAGGAGGCCGTGGAGGCAGAGTCGGGCAAGTACCAATCGTGGCAGCCGATCGCAGAGACGCAGCCACTGATCGAAGCGCAAAACCTCGTCGAGAAGCTGCGCACGGACGAGGCGCTGGCGTTCGCCGATGGGCAGCGGCTGCTAGACGCCGCACTGCTCGCGGAAGAAGGCAACGCGACGGCGCGGACGGCGCTGGCGGAGCTGTGGAAGGGTCGCCTCGAAAAGGCCGAACGCGAAGGGCAACGCCCGGACGCCGCTTATGCGGAGACGATGGTACGGCGCTACGACGATGGGCGCTTGGCGGCATTCCTGGCGGGGGACGGAGTGTTAGAGCTGGCTTCTGAACCTGCTGGCGCTGAGGTGACGCTCGAACGCTTCGAGGAAGAACACGGCGTGCTGGTACCGGCTGCTGCGCGCGTGCTAGGCGAGACGCCGCTGGCGCGCGTGGCGTTACCGATGGGAAGCTACCTGTGCACGCTGCGGTTAGCGGGCTATCGGCAGGTGCGTTATCCGGTTCACATCACACGCGGGCAAAGGTGGCAGGGCAGCGTACGCATGCGAACGGAAGAGGAACTCGGTGAGGAGTTCGCGCTGGTGGCGGCTGGCGCGTTCATCTATGGCGAGGGGAAAGAGACGACCACCAAGGAGCTGCCGGATTTTCTGATTCGTCGCACTCCGGTGACATTCGGTGAGTGGGGAGCGTTTCTGTCGGCGGTCGAAGCGGAGGAAGGTGTTGAAGCCGCAGCGAAGTTGATCCCCGCGGTCAAGGGTGACGGCGCGTACATGGAGCGTGGCGAAGGCGGCGTCTATCGAGTGCTTTCGAACATCGTCGAAGGCCTGTCGCGCGAACGCTGCATTGCAGCATTCGGCGAAACGTTCGAGGAGAGCATCGCGGTGATGGGGATCTCGTGGCACGACGCGAATGCGTATTGTGCGTGGAAGACCCGGGTCACGGGTAACGATTGGCGGCTGCCAACGGAGGAAGAGCGCGAAAAGGCAGCGCGCGGTGTCGATGGCCGTCGCTTTACGTGGGGTAATCTCGAGCATGCGAGCCTGTGCAAGAATGGTGGCAGCCGTAACGAACGGAACCAGCCGGAGCCGGTGGGTGCGTTCCCTACGGCGACGTCGGTGTATGGGATGGTTGACGCGGCGGGATCGTTCTTTGAGTGGACGAGTTCTCTGTATGAGCCTCATGTGCAGGCCTCGGATTCGCGCGTCTACCGCGGCGGCAGCTGGAACTCCCTTGTCGGCTCCGCGCGCGCGGCGAATCGTGTCCGCGACACCCCGGAGTACCGCATCTCACACATCGGCTTTCGCCCTGCCAGGTCCGTCACGACTTGATCCTTCACGACTTTACCACTTGCCGCGCTGCGACTTCGGGGGCCGCCCCCGAGGCTTCACGAGGGAGGCTCCCGATTGGTAGCGACGGATCCACCGGTAGACGGTGCTCTCGTCGTAGCCGAATGATTCGGCGATCCTCCTCATGGACAGTCCCGAGGCCCGGGCCCGCAGGATCGCCTGCACCGTGGACTGGCGCTCCTCTTCACGCCGCCGGACTTCCTCTGCTTGCCAGTGATGGCGATCTTCGAGGGACTGAGCGGCGCGTTCTGATTTCGTCATGGCCTGCGCCCCCGCCGGACTGCGGGGCTCACGAGGACGACGCGGCTCACGTTGGCCCGCGCCTCTTCGATCCTCAAGCGTCGCCGAAGCTCGGCGTTCTCTTCCTCGAGGAGCAGGACCTCCGCGTCCCGCTCCGAGGACCGGTAACGGGGACGCCCGACCGGGCGCGGTTCGTTCGCCTGGACCAGCGCGTCGATCGCCGCGTGGAGAAGTGGCGACAGGCCGCGGAGCAACACGGAAGCACCTACGAACAAGCACGGGAACGAGCATCCAGCCAGAGCGCGTCGTTGAAAACAATTGAAGAACTCGAGAAACGCACCCGTCACCGATAGGAAGTCTCGACTCAAGGAGTGTACGCACAGCGGGTTGTGGAATCACTCGCGGGTTCCGCGCGGAGCGTGGGGCGCGCGCTGAACCCGAA
>JAJFFE010000132.1 GCA_021776775.1 Planctomycetota bacterium
GCCCGTCGGTCTGGCCCTGGACCTGCCGACCGGCCGCTACGACCTGTCCATCCGCCCCGGAGAGCCGGACGAGGACGGAGCACGCACCTGGCACCTTCGTCGCGATCTGCTGATGGGGCCGATGAGTCTCGACACCGAGCACTACGAGGCGTTCATGGACCTCTGTGCTCGTATCGACGAGGCCGAGCGTGCCCGGCTCCGTTTCGAATCCGTGGGGGTGCCCTGACCCACGGACCCGGGCGCGCCTGCGTTGACCCCGCAGCCGGGCCCGGGTAGTTTTCGCTTCCGGCCGTCCTCCACACGGATCAATCCCGATGCACCGCGTCCACTTCCGCACGGAAAACGTCACGATCTGGGTGCCCGACGGGGCCAACCTGCGCGAGCTGTGCCGGGAGAACGACCTCGACCCGTATCCGGCGCTGGGTGGCTTGATGTCGTGCCGCGGCAAGGGGCTGTGCGGGACCTGCCTTGTGCAGACCACCGAGCCCGATGCGCTCTCGCCGCCCGAAAAGCGCGAGCGGCGTGTCTTGAAGGGCAAGCTGGCAGCGGTCACCGAGGACCCCGCGGGCTATCGGCTGTGCTGCCAGGTGCGCGTCACGGGGCCGCAGACCATTCTGACCAACCCGGACCTCGGGCAGGCCTGGAAGACGCATGGGTTCTACGCGGGCCGCGCGCGGCACGCCTGGGAGTCGCGGGACGACGCGTAGCCGGCGCACAGGTCGCAGGCTCGGGGTCGGACGCGCGTTGTTACACTGGCCTCCATGAAGGACGTGGTCGCGATCATCATGGGCGGTGGGGCCGGCAGCCGGCTCTTCCCCCTCACGCGGGACCGGGCCAAGCCCGCCGTGCCCCTGGGCGGTCGGGTGCGCTTGATCGATGTCCCGGTCAGCAACTGCATCAACTCGGGCATCACGAATGTCCACGTGTTGACCCAGTTCCAGAGCGCCTCGCTCAACCGGCACATCTCGAGCACCTACAACTTCGGCATGCTCAGCGATGCCGGCGTGCACGTGTTGGCCGCGGAGCAGACCGCCACCAACCGCGACTGGTTCCAGGGCACGGCGGATGCCGTCCGCCGCAGCTTGCGACACATCCTCGAGGCACGCACGCGCCTGGTGGTCATCCTGGCCGGGGATCACCTGTATCGCATGAACTACCAGGCCTTCGTGCGCCGGCACGACCAGGCCCACGCGGACCTGACGCTGGCCACCTGCCCCGTGGCGCAGGAGAGCGCGTCGGAATTCGGCCTCATGCACGTGGACGACCAGGGCTTGATCACGCGCTTTGCGGAGAAGCCCACCGGCGGGGCACTCGAGGCCATGCGCGTGGACCCCGAGAAGTCCATCGGCGGGATGCGCGCGGGCGCACCTTTCCTGGCATCGATGGGGATCTACGTCTTCTCGCCGAACGTGCTGCTGGAGCTGCTCGAGGATCACCCCACGCACAACGATTTCGGCAAGGAGCTCATCCCGGCGTCACTCGAGCGCTACCGCGCGGCGGCCCATTTCTTCCACGGGTACTGGGAGGACATCGGGACCATCAAGGCCTTCTATCGCGCGAACATTGCGCTGACAGAACCCGGGCAGATGACCCTGTACGACCCGGACTTCCCGCTCTACACGCGTCCGCGCTACCTCTCGCCCACGCGCATCAACGAGGCGCAGATACACCAGGCCTTGATTGCCGAGGGGAGCGTCGTGGGTCGTTGCACGATCCGCAACTCGGTGGTGGGCATCCGCTCGCGTCTCGAGCACGGTGTGGAGCTGGACGGCGCGCTCGTGATGGGCAACGACTACTACGAGACGGAGACCCAGATCGCGGCATCCGAGGCGCGGGGGATTCCACCGGCGGGGATTGGCGCGGATACCGTGGTGCGTCGTGCGATCATCGACAAGAACACGCGCATCGGGCGCAACTGTGCGCTTGTCAACGAGCGCGGCGTGGAGCATGAGGACGGGTCTTGCTACTACATCCGCGATGGCATCGTGATCGTGCCGCGCGGTGGTGTCGTGCCCGACGGGACGGTGATTTGACGGTTGTCACGCGGACGCGGCTGCGTCCTGCATCGCGTCGGCCAACAACTCGGCCAGGATCGCGAAGGTGCGCTGTCCCTCGTCGGGCGTGGCGTCGGCCGGGCGGCCGCAGTAGGCCTCGGTGGCCCCGGCCTCGATGAAGTCCGTGATGCCGGCGCGGATGACGTCCACGAGGCTCAACTCCACGGGTGGCAGGGCCGCGCGCAGCTTGTCGTGCACCGCGTCGGGGTCGTCCGCCAGCACCAGCGAGGACTCGTAGCGCCCGGCGTGGCAGGCACCGCTGCGGAACTCCTCGGTCAGCCGTTCGGCCAGGCGGCGGCGCGTCACGTCGGGGAACACCGGCGTGCTGCCGGTTGTCTCGGCCACGAGCTGCACGGCGTCGCGGATGGTGGCGATGTGGGCGGGTTCGAGGTGGGCGTTGGCCACGGCCACGGGCGAGAAACCGGTGCGGACCGACGCGCCCAGCACGTCCGCGAGGTGACGGCGGGCTGTTTCGGGTTGCACCGACATGCTGCCCGGGAAGCCGGCCGCGAACTCGGTCACCGAGTAGCTCACGGCTGGCAGCACGACGCAGCGTCCGCCGCGTGCCTCCCACAGCGCCGCCGCGCGGTCGGCCATGCCGATGGCAATCGTGACGTCGGTGTCCAAGGGCAGGTGCGGGCCGTGCGCCTCGGTGGCCCCGACCGGCAGGATGGCCGCGCAGCCCTCGGCCACCAGCAGCTTCACCTCCGGCCAGGTCAGCTTGGCCAGGCGTCGCTCAGGTTTCGTCATCACGGGCCGCCTTCTGGAGCAGGGTGGTCACGGGTTGTGGGGGCCGGTGAAGGCCTCGGGCAGGAGCTGGGCCAGCGTGCGGCGCCGGACGCGGCCGTGCGCGTCGGAGAGCAGGACGAGAGTCTCCGGGGCGGCGAACTCGGCCAACACCTGGCGGCAGGCGCCGCACATGCTGGCGCCCGGCCCCGAGGCCACGGCCAGTTGCGTGACGCGCCGCGAGCCGCCTGCCACGGCGCGCCAGATGGCCACGCGCTCGGCGCACACGGTCAGTCCGAACGAGGCGTTCTCGACGTTGCTGCCGCTGTGGACCGTGCCGGCCTCGGTGACCACCGCGCAGCCCACCTGGTAGTGGGACCAGGGCGCGTAGGCACGGGCGCGGGCGTACAACGCGGCGCGCACCAGGCTGGCTTCATCCGCGGGCAGCGTCTCCACGCTCACGGTTTCGTCGGGATCGGTCATGTCCGTTCCTCCCGTGTCGGGGGCGTGTGGTGGAGGGTTCTCTGGTTGGTGTGCAGCGGGGAACCTCGCGGGTGGGCGTGGGACGGCCACTTCCGGAAGGTCCCTTGATACCATGCACTGCTCCGCCGGCCCTACCGCGATGACCGAAGCTGCATCACCCGCCGCCCGACATCCGACCAGCGCGTTGCGCGTGGATGTCTTCCCCGACGCCGTCGCTGCGTCGCGTGACGTGGCGGCCGGTCTTGCGCGCGAGGTGGCCGGGGCCACGGCCGCCCACCCCTTGGTGCTGGGCCTGGCCACCGGCGCCACGCCGCAGGGCGTCTACGCGGAGCTGGTGCGTTGCCACCGCGAGCAGGGCCTCTCCTTCCGGCACGTGATCACGGTCAACCTGGACGAGTACTGGCCGCTGGCCGCCGGGGATCCGCGCGCGTTCCGGCACGCGATGGACGAGGCGCTCTTCCGGCACGTGGACCTGTCCCCGGACCGCATCCTGATTCCAGACGGCACCGTGCCGGCCGGGGAACTGGCCCGGCACGCCGAAGCCTACGAGGCGGCAATCGCGGCGGCCGGCGGTGTGGGCCACCAGTTGCTCGGCATCGGAGCCAACGGCCATCTGGCGTTCAACGAGCCCGGCTCACCCCACGATGGGCGCACGGGCCTTTCGACATTGCACCAGGCCACGCTGGCGGACGCGCCCGACGGTGTGCCGCAGTCCGGGATCACGATGGGCCTCGGAACCATCCTCGAGGCGCGCACGATCACGTTGTTGGCGTTCGGCGAGCACAAGGCCGAGGCGGTGGCCGCGGCGTTGAAGGGGTCGGTGAGCGAGGACGTGCCTGCTACGGCACTGCGCGGGCACGCGAGTGTGCGGGTGGTGTTGGATGAAGGCGCGGCGGGGGAGTTGGGTTTGGGGGGGGGGTGTAGAGAGGTCCCGGACGAGATCGGAGGATCCGAAGGGAAGGAAGCACGCAGGCTTCACGTCAAGCGCGCATGACGGGTTTGCGGTTCAGTGGCGGGCCGCGCCGCGCGCCGTTCGCTGCAAGCTCGCTAGCGAGTGACCGCTACGCATCATGCTCGCGCCCTGCCGGCGGGTCGATGTCGGGATAGCTGCGTTGGGCCAGGAAGTCTGCCCGAAAGAGCAGGAACCACACCACCGCGAGAACCGCTAGCCACACCAAGAAAGCAATGAAGCTACTGAATGCAAGGGCAGTGCTCGCCAAGAGATAGGTGGACGCCAGGAACAAGCCGGACAGCCTGACGCACAGGCCGAACACCTCTTTGGCAGTCTCTCTTCTCATGTTCAATCTCGCTAACGTGTTTGGTGATCAGCGGCGCGGCGAAGCGGCGTTCGTGTGCGGCGCCTTGTCAGGTGACGTCCTCTTTGTAGCACGTTGGCGGGTCCCCCCGAACCCGCCCAGCCCCTGTCACGGAGCATCTCAATCGGCGGTTCGTCGGGGACAGCTTCGCGTTGCGGTTCATGGGGACTCCCTGGCCCGCTGGGCCGGGATTGTCTCACAGCAGCTGGACCCGTTTCCGGGGGGCCGGTCAACGAGAGGTGACACCAGGACGTTACCCATGGACTCCGGCGGCCGCAGCCGCGAGCAGCAGCACCGCCTGGACGCCGGCGTAAAGCCAGCGCCGCGTCCTGATTGCGATCGCTACAGCCCAGACGATCAGAACAGCGTCGACGACGAGCAGAAGGAGCAGATGCCCGAAGTCGAGCCCGAAACGACCGGGGTGATCGAAACCAATGTCTCCGAAGAGCAGGACAAGGGCCGTCAATCCCTGAAGGCCACACACCCACCAGAACGCACAGGACGACCGCCGTAAGATCCGGCTTTCGGCGGCGCCACCGTCCTTGTCGTCCGAATCTCTCACCGTCATTGACTCGCCCGTCCAACGGGGTTGCGGTTCAGTGGTCGGGCGAAGCCTGATCCGCCTGCAAGGGCTGGTTGGGCCGACGCTCGCAATACTCATCGTAGCGGTCTCCTATCGGTGCTGACTGGCTCGATTCATCCACCTCGAGGACGAACGAGCCATGCATGCGGTATCCCATACTCTCTGTCGGGTCGCGCTTCCCGGTCACGTCGTAAGCGACACGAGTGGGGACGACGGAGTGGTCGATCGTGATCGTTCCACCAACATCGAGCAACCAAGCCGAGAATGGCGGCACGTCTGCACTCCAACGAATGCTAAGTGCCTGCACGAGCGGTGGCGTCTCATTTGTGCACAACTCAAGGAAGAGCGTGGAGCTCTCCCACCACTGACCTCCGCCTGTAATTGCGAGGACAGTCCCATCTTCGAGTTTCATGACGTGGGGCAAGGGTGGGCCGCCTTCAGCAAATGGCACATGGTGCGAATCCACAGGAACGACATCTCCGGTACGCACGACGAGGCCGCTCAGCGGTAGCCACTCAGGTTCCGATGACTGGGACTCATCGAACAGGCGTAAGCCGCCGCCTCCAGCGAGTGTCAGCGGCTGTGCAGCGGTACATCGGTGTGGCACGTCGCGGCGCTGCTCGCAAGCAGCGAAGACTAGCATGCCAAGCAGCAAGGTTGTCGTGGGACTCCGCTTCATCTATGGCTCTGATATGCCGGTGCTCGGGCGGCCCAGCGAGCGGGGTTGGCTTTCACCTGCGGGCGGCGAGGCCGACCGTCAGGTGCAGGGCCTGGTTAGGCACCTTCCCCCGTCGCCGCTGCGTTGGCTGTCTTCAGTCGGCTTCGGATCCTGGTGATCCCAATTCCAATCAAGACCACGGCGAATACGGCGGGCTTGACTGGACTCCGCCCCTCGGCTTCCGGCTGCATTTCTACGAGCAAATTGTAGCCTATCCACCCGAGTAAGCCGACTCCGATCAGGACAAGCAGACCGCCCCATCCAAGTGTCAACAATCTCTTCATATGAGCAGGATCTTTCTCTGTGCTTGGCGTGCCTATCGGTTTTGCCGGTCAGCGGTCGGCCGAAGGCCGATCCGCCTGCACTGGCGGGTTAGGGCCTTGAATCCACGATCTTCGTAGTAGCTGTTCACGCCATCATCGTACGCTCGTGCGAGCTCTCTTGCGTCGGCTTCGGGATCGGGTGAACCCAACTCGTCGAAGAACTGCTTGAAGCCCACCCAGTCATCCTGCATCCCCACCCGATACAGCGCGAGGAACCAGAGCGACTCACCGCGGGCAACTCCGCGATCGGTGGGTGGTGGGTATGCAGCCGCCAAGCGCAGCACATCATCTCCGAACTTACCAAGGGACTCTTCCACGTGCTCGCGGCTGGTGATGCCAAGCCAATGAAGGGCACCGTAGTACTTCGTGATTGGGCCGAGGTCCCGTATCTGCGGCTCTGGCAGTCCCCATACGCGCGCGATCTCCTTGTCCGCTCTGACCACGGGCGGACACTCCTCGGCGAGCTCGCGGACGGTGGCGATCGTGAAGTTGGCGGAGGGAGTGTCTGACGAACGTTCGGCGATCCTGCGCTGCATCTCGCTGAACCGCTGCTCAAGTTGGGAGACCTTCGCTTCCAGGTGGGCCTGGCCGACCTGAGGGCTACTGCCGCTTGGGCCTCTGTGATGCCCTTGGTCCGGGCGAAGAGCGTCAAGGAGCTGCTGGAGGCCAGAGGCGTAGTCGGTGCGGAAGTCGGCGTAGCGTTTGTCTCGCAAGAGAGACGGTAGCTCGCATTGCTCACGAAGACATGGCAGAACACGAACGCGGCCGGACTGCACTTCTGCATGGTAGTGGTCCTGCCACTCTCGAGTTACCCACGTTGACTCAAGTGCAGAACGAGTCACCCACAATGCAAGGTACTTGCAGTCTCTAAGCCCCTCTTGGATCGTAACTGCTTAGCTCTGTCCGAGATGTAGGTGGAGTCGCCGCGCATCTCCACCGATGTTCTCGCCAGAGACATGGCGGTCCGAGGTGGACGGAATGGCGGAGCAGAACGACGAGCTGAGGCGTTTGAGGAGGGAGAAGGAAGACCTCCTCGAGGAGAATCAGCAGCTTCGTCGCGAGAACGGCGCGCTGGTGAAGGAGCAGACAAGCCTGCGTGAGCGTGTGTCGTTCTTGGAGAGCTTGGTCGAGCGGTTGGAGGCTCGGCTCGCGATCCTCGAGAAGACGACGGGAAGCGGGAAGGGCGATGCGCCGAAACACCCCAAAGGGGGCTCGGGGAAGTGCAAGCGGGGATCCAAGCGTCGTGGTCGCCCCCCAGGACATCCAGGGACGTCGTTCCAGGTGCCCGGCCCGGTGGACGAAGTGCGAGAGCTTGGCCTGGACGGGTGTCCGCACTGCGAAGGCGATCTGACCGAGTGGCGCGATCATCAGGACCACATCGTGGTCGACATCGAGATCCGTCGGGTGGTCCGGAACTTCCGGCATGAGCGTGGCTACTGCCCGCACTGCCGGCAGACCGTGCGTGCTCCATGCGCCCCTGACGAGCCGCCGCGAGGTCACCTGGGTCTGGGTGTGTTGGCCCTGATCGCCGAGCTGAAGACGCAGGCCGGCGTGCCCTACGGGAAGCTCTCGAAGCTGCTGCGGAGTTGGGAGATTCCGATCAGCACGGGCGGCCTGAGCGGGTGCATGCAACGGATGGCCGAGTGGCTGACCGCGACTTATGACCAACTGAAAACGCGCGTCCGCGACGCCGCCGTGACACATGCCGACGAGACATCGTGGCCGGTGGATGGACGACTTTGGTGGACCTGGATGTTCGAGGGCCGCACGGACGGTGAACCACCGGCCACGGTCTACGTCACGGAACCGACCCGATCGGCCGAAGTGCCGAAGGCCGTGCTGGGGGAAGACTACGGAGGCGTGTTGACGTCGGACTTCTACGCGGCGTACGACGGGATCGGGTACGAACGCCAGACGTGCTGGGCGCACCTTCTGCGGGAGGCCAAGTCCATCGCGGCGAGTGGCCATGCCGATGCGGTGCGGCTGTGCAGGACGCTTGGTCGATTGTATCAAGACGCCAAGATCATCGACGACGCCCGAGAGATGCTGACTTCCGACCAGCTCCACGCGGAGATTCGCAAGCTGGAGCAGCGGGTGCACCGGCTTTGCCGGGAGCGTTCATCACATTCAGACACGGCGCGAATCCAGAAGCGTCTTCAGAAGTACTTCGCCACCCTCTTCGTGTTCTTGCAGGACCCCAACGTCGAGCCCACGAATAATGCCGGGGAACGGGCGATTCGCCCCTTCGTGGTTGCGCGCAAGATGAGCGGCGGCAGTCGCTCCCCCGAGGGGGCACGAGGTCACGCCGTGATCTTCAGCTGCTTTCGATCCCTCGTGAACGACGGCCGGTCCTTCGCGGACCTCCTCATGGGCACCATGACCGATGTCAGTGACCGGAAGTCACTGGCCTCAGTGCTCGAATCTTGAGCCGTCCCCACGGCGAGAGCTAAGCAGTTACGATCGATGACCTCTGCCAACGTCAGGAATCGTGTCACTGCGCGTTCAGGCCAACCGGCGATAGAGTTCAGAGTTCTTGTTGATGACGCGGCTTGCGACGCGATCGAAGTCAGCCGAGCCATGCGCCAAGAGATCCCGCACGGCGGCGGCTGCCAGCTCGTGCACAGCGATGTTCAGGCGGCTGGCCACATCCCGTAGCTGCCGTTCCTGCTCGGCGGTTATATCAACGGTGATCTTCATGGCCGCAGTTTACCCTCTCCGCACCGACGGGCACGCCTCTTCGTGGACCTCCCCGAGTTCATTGTAGGGCGTCACAGAACCTTCTCGCGTTTGACGAGTCCACGTAGGACGAGATCATCGCCTCCCAGAGCCCGATCTTCGGGCACCAGGAGACCAGATGAGCAAGCGTCAATCGCCGGGACGCGTCGCGGGTGAGGGGGCCATTGAGCCCCGGAGGGGCGAGACGGCTCACCGACAACGGGCCGGCCTATCGCTGCAAGCTCCTGAATGCGTGGCTCAGGAAGCACGGCGTGCTGCACCTCTTCAACTTGCCGCACACCACGCAGCACAATCCACAAGCCGAACGCACCAACGGGCTGCTCAAGGCCGCCGCCGAGATCGGCCCTGAAGCGCCCCCGATCACCTCCCATGCCGACGCCATCGAGGCCCTGGTGCTCGGCGCCAGGCGCCTGGCCGACCGCCCCCGCGCCGTGCTCGACGGGCAGACCACCGACGAACGTCACCGAGTCGCGCCCCGGTGGTACACTCAGGCCAGCCGGAAGGAGGTCCTCGATGACGCACGCCGCGCCCGCGAACACGCCCTGCGTGACCTCGACCAGCCGCGTGCGCGACGCCGCGCCGAGCCATCCTCGACACCCTGCAACAACACCAACTCATTTCACGAACCCGAGGCTGAGGCATCGTCACGGCCATCAAACGCGAAGGAGTTTCGTGAACGCTACAGCTCGTCCTGGCTCACAATTGTCTTGGTGCATGGATAAAGAACGCAGGAGGTCTGCCGTGCCCACCAAACCCGTGAGATGGCGTCGAGGGCAAAGCGTCGTACTGCTTGTGCTGGTGGCGTGTGCCGGCGATTCAGGTAGTGAGTCACTGATCAGCGGCACGCACGCAATTGAGGCACAGGAGGATTGCTGTAGGCATGGACCAGGGCGCCCTCGTGATAATTGGGATGTGGAGTCAGAGCGGCAGGCGGTGTACATGAGCGTCATCCGGCATGCTGGCTTGGTAAGGAGCGGCGCTGAGGGCGATGCCGCGAAGTGCCTAGTGCTAACCGACACATGGTGGTGGACAGGGGCGTCGTTGGTTGACCGCGACTTCCAGGTGAGGGAGCAGACTCGTGACACGTTCCGGGGAATTGACGACGATGTAGTGTGCGACTACGTGTTCAAGGGTCAGCTTGAGACTCGCGTGTCTGTTGCATTTCCCGACCACTTGCACGTAGAGCGCTTCTCCATGCTGGGGCGACCAAGGGCTCAGCATCCGGACCTTGAATCACCCGATGTGCGCCAGCGGTATGGTGCGCATTCTAGCTTTGTCGGGTTCTCTCAGATTGGTTTCAATAGGGGTGGGACGCAGGCGCTTGTCGGTTACTACTTTTCATACGGCGTTTTGGAAGGTGTGTCACGTTACGTGTTCTTGTGTTTCGATGCTGGTGAGTGGATTGTCTGTGTTGTGAAAGATGTTGGGTGGTCATAGCCTGTGTTTATTGGGTGCTTCCGCTCCACGCAGTCTCACGCTGCGCGCCTGATCGGTGCGCCCTGGTACACGCTCCAGGGCGCGTCCCAGCGATTGGACTTGACGGGGGTGCGCAGGTTCAGCACGTGCTGTGCGCCGTCGTGCAACCTGCGCATGCCGATACACTTCAGCCGGCCGTTGACGATGGTGTAAGCGTTGCGTGACGCCCACGTGTACGGGTTCGGTGAGGCCATGCGGTATTGCGCTTGAGCGGGCGCAGCTTGTCCGTACGAGTCCGGTGCGCCAGCGAAGCTGGCGCCTTCCAGTCAGATGCAAGGAGCTGACCATGTGAAGAGTCGATGAAGCATGTAGCGAGCCGGGCGTGCGCGTCAGCAATGGCCGGTGCGAAGCCCCGGCGAGCGACGTCGTCAGCCGCAACACAAGTGAACCGGTATGGCCTCGTGACTTACACAGTGGGAGTGGCCAACCTCTCGGACAGGGCGAAGCCAGCACGAACAGGGAAGACATCGACACGTGCACCTGTTCGGCTCCCCGGGGTCTCGCTGGGCAGCGGGCGACGAAGGAAGGTGTCGGAACCTGGGAGGCCCTGCTGGTCGGGTTCGTGACCCTGGGTGGCGCGGGAATCCATAACCGCGTCGCTGATCAGCAGGGATTCGGAGGGGCCCATAGTAGTGACGAAGCCGGGTAACTCCGGTGGAGCGAAGGGGCCCAGCTTCCATCGAGCACTTCAATGAGCAAAGAGATCCGCTTGAGCGAACGCCGCTCCACTACGGGTGTTACGGAAGGGTGCGCTCGAAGTTCGTGGGGGCTCGCCCTTGTCGCTTGTAGAGGTCGGTTTCGACGTGCAGCATGAGCACGTTCCGGCTCCAGCCGTGCTCGATGGTGGCCCGTAGGTACCAATCGCGAGCGCTGGGGCCCTTGACTTTGTCCAGGAGCCGAACCTGGTGTC
>JAJFFE010000133.1 GCA_021776775.1 Planctomycetota bacterium
CACAACGTTCATCAGTCGAATCTCGACGATCTTCATCGACGCCCTCTACTTCGCCTCGGCCAACGTGTGGCCCCGCACGCCTAAAAATCGTGGCCCGCGACCTCGGCTCGCAATTTAGACCTTTTCGGCCGGGCCTCTAGCTCGGAAGACTTGTCTCACTATTCGAGCGATCAGATAGGAGCCTTTTTGTCATGAAAATCGAGAAAACCATGTCAGTCGCCGCAATTGGCGTAACGCTCGTGATTTCTTGGGTCGGATGCACTGGTCCGTCGGTGGGACCTCGGGATCCCGTCAGCTGGACACCACCGCAGTACAAGGAGCATCGGACCTTATTCGTGCGCGCGTCGAGTGATCCGGATCTCGCAGATCTTAGGTTCAGCCACCAGGCAGAGAGCACGGACCTCGCGGTCAAGAACTCCGAGCCACTCGCAATCGTGGTCAATAGTGTGTTCTTGCCTCGTGACTTTGAGGGAACAAAGGACGTCGCTGTTCTCCTGGACGTCCAGACTCGCGATGAACCAGTCTCCATGGCCGTTTGGTATCAGAAGGGTGTCTCCGCGGGTCAGGAGTTAGGTTTTCGAGACCTGCTAGTGTATTCAGACCGATCCTGGAAGACGAGCGCACCCCCATTCTTCCGACTTCGTGTCATTGACGTGAGGCAGGAAGAGAACGAACAGACTCGGAGCGCACTTGAGTCCCTGTCTTCGGCGATAGGTTCACTGAATGGATTCATCCCCCATGCTGCCGTGCCGATCGCATCCCGAGCGGTGCAAGTGGCGGGTCTCGTACTGAGCAATCGAAACAACGAGACGATTATTGACTACTCCTCGCAGTTCTACTCATTGGGATTCTCACAGAGCTCCGGTGATAGTGATGTCGCAGTCCTGATGAGAGGCTCCTGGTTGTTCCTTGCTCGCCCTCGCGGGCAACAATCGGAATTTTGGGATGGGGATCTCAAATGGAATCGTCGCTCGGGTGTTGTCACGAGAGAAGGCATGCGGTGCGGAGCACCTTATGGGAGAATGACCGTCTCTACATACGACGCCGTTGTCCCAACCATTGCGATTGAGCGATCTCAAGCTTTGTTCGAGCAACTCGCAAGCGCACGGAGATCCGGACTCGACGACGGCAGTGTCGACAATGCGCTTCAGAGTGTTGTCTCGGGAGTGCGAACATTCTCGGCCCACTCACGACTCGTGAAGAACCGGACCATGGACAATCTCACGGAAGTGATGTTGTTACTTGAGAACCGAGGAGAATCGAAGCTCACGAGAGATGATGTCAGTTTCCTAGTAAGCGTAGTTGGCCGCTTGAGGGGGAAGAACTTCTCCGGAGTCGAGGACGCGCTTCAGTGGTGGGCCGATCATGGAAAAGGGGGAGTCATCGACCAAGATCAATTCCTGTGGAAAGCCTCATAGATGAGTGATGAGGAGCGACTAACCCAGGGAAAGAGACCGTCACCCGATGAGAGAATCACATTCCTCCAGTGGGCGTTCAAGGAACCACGGCACCTCGTTGTCGGAGCGGTGGCCGGAGGAGGAGGCGTTCTTACGTTCCTGGTCGCCATCGTGTTCATTGGCGGAGTGTCCGGCTCCAAGTCAGCCGGGAAGTCGGAAAAAGTCCTGCTACTTGAAAACCCATTTGTGCTCCTGCGAGTGCCAAGAGCGGAAGTAGAGGATGTGCGCGGACTAGAGAGGGTGCTTGAGCAATACCTAGGAGAGGAGCTTGAGGGACCCTCTATTGACTACGAGCCGGGGGTACACCAAGACTGGTACAGTGTTGGGACTGTCTCCTTTCGCGGTGCCTACGACGAAACGTGGAGCCTCCTAGTCCAGCGGGGAATCGATGGATCCGGAGACATTGTCTACTACTGCGCTATAGCAGTACCTGGCGGGACAGATGTGTATCGAGGCTCCCCGCAGACGTTCAGCCGCAGCTCACCGGACGTGATCGCTGAACTATTGAACAGATCCAGAGCGGCCGAAGCCAAAGCTTGGGAGTTGTGGGCAAGAACTCTGGGCGACCAGAAGCGTGGTGGTACGGTTCCTCGCGAGCCAAGTGAGCTTCTAGTGCGTTCGTTGGAGGAAATGGCCTGGGGTTTGAGTCAACACCCCCGGGAAGTCTTCCAACACCTGAGCCGGAAGGCATTGGAAGAGGCTCGCAACGGCGACCTCCCAACTGCATGGGGTGCCTTGAAGATTCTTCACTCGTACCGCGGTCCCGACGGGTCGAACCACGGCCGGTTCGGAGTCAACGAGTCTACAGTAGCAGTCGCGCTAGAAAGGCTTGAATCGGAGCTCGACAAGGCCGACTAGTGGGTATGTTCCCTGTGGGGGTCCAACGATTCTTTCGGGCCCCAACGTTAGTGATAAGATATCAGCTCGAAACGGATTACGCAGCTATTGGTTCTTGGTGGAGTGGGGCATTCGAATGGCGTCGACGAGAGGTCCTCGTGGTTGGACGAAGCGAGTGAAGAGGGCGCTCTTGAACGTGTTCTCGTTGGGTCGCGTGGTTACGTCGGTCCTCGAAGCCGAAGACTCGCTCAGTGGCGATCCGAGCGTCCGGTCTCGTTCTGAGTTCGATCAGCTCCGTCGTGAGAACGAACTTCTCAAAGAGGAGCTGCGACTCAAGGACGCTCGCATGGAGCGAGTTCCTCCTCGGCGACGACCTCACTACACACCCGCGGAGCGGGCGGCAGATCCTCCTCACGCAACACCTCATCCAGCACGGAATGGGGGCTCGGCGACAGCGGGTCGATTCGGTCGGCTTGCTCGAGCGCCCATGTCGTCCAATCCTCTACCGTATCAAACCCTGAAGACCCCGGTTCGTACCGGCCCGACCTCACCACAGTGCCCACGTAGTCACGGATGATCTGACTCTGACGTAGGTTCGCGGCGTCGGTCATGAGGAGGTCCAAGCGGCTCTGTTCTTCCTGTTGTCGACGCTCGAACTCTTCGCGGATCCGCTCACGCTCGACCTTTATCTCCTGGCGTCGTTTCTCCTTCTCGGCTTTCCGACGGTCTTCGATCCGTTTCCAGCCAAGCTGCTTGATCCACCAGATGATGGTGCGGTTGATGTCGTCTTCGACTTTGGACGTGGCTCGGTCCTTGGAGTGAAAGCTCTCGAAGCCAGACGCGCCATGATCGAGGACAAGTTTGCCGGTCGGCACAAGATCGTACTTGGGATAGGAGCCCTCGGGATTTGGTTGCTGTCGGTACAGCTCTCTGACCCGAATCGTGGCCACTTCCTCACCGCCGAGAGTCACGACTGTCTTACTCCGCTGGCGGTAGTCTTCCGTCACTTCGATGCTACCGCCGAGTTTTTCTACCGTGCGGATCAGACTGTTGAAGTAGCGCAGCGCACGACCCCGGTTGTCCGAAGAGACGGACAGGCACAGTGTCGCGGGTAGCTTCTCGTAGTGCCGCTCCTGCGAGTCCCATGGAAGGCTAAGAACGCGGTGTTCCTCGTTCTTTGCTTGAATGAGCGGGTGGGGTCGACGAAGGGCAGTCGGAACTTCGACCTTGGGGAGCGCCTCCGCCTTCGCGAGGCAGCGTTGGACATCGTCGTCGAAGGGTTCCTCTTCCTCTGGCTCCGACGCCTCCGGACGAGGACGGAAGTGGACTGTGCACGACTCAAGGTCGGACCGATTCGGCAACCGCCGCTGATAAGTCTTCTTGCCGGCGGCCTTCTTCGACCAATGCCCGAGGCGGGGGCGTGGAATGTGGATCCTGCTGCAGAGCTTGGCCAGGCCCACGTCTGAAAGACCGAACTCTTTGGCCAAGTGGCTCATCGGTGTCGACCAGACGCGCTCGTAGAGTTCTTCGCGAGTGAGGACGATCTCGTCTTTGTATTCCATGGTGACCTCCGACGACGACGATGCCGAAACGCCGCTTCATTGACTACGTTGGCACGTCCAAGGTCGCATCATGGGGGAGGTGCGACGGTCGACCGCTCGGGTTGCCGGGCCGGTGGTCCCAAAAGTCGCGACGCTTTCCGAACCGGTCACGTCCACTCCGCGCAGCCGATATCATGCTCTGGTGTAGACTTGCGCGAGGCTTGTGAGCCTACGCCCTTTCTTCAAACAAACCGGAGACCTAGAGTGAACCTGTACGAGAACCTGAGTGAGCGTTTCCAGGACCTCCACGACGACCTACGCCAGCTCGTCGGGATTGCCAGGACGTTTGACTATTGCGATCTGGCAACGCGAGTCGAATCTGTCATAGACAAGTCAACGGACCGTGTGTTCAGGGTCGCTATATGCGGTGAGTTCAGTACAGGCAAGAGCACTCTGATCAACGCTTTGCTCGGTGAGGAGCTGTTGCCCACGGCGCTCGAAGCCTGCACCGCGGTCGTCACGAGGATTCGGAGTGCCGCGAATGGAGAGAAGCCTGGAGTCACGGTTCGCTTTCGTAAGTCCGGTACTCGAACAGTGCCCCGAGATCGTCTGCGCGAGATTCTGACCTTCAAGAATGCGAGTGACGAAGACGCACCTGTGTCAGCCGAGATTGTTGTGGCGACTGGGACCTTCCTCGATCACCAAATTGAGCTGGTCGACACTCCCGGAGTCAACGATCCAGACGCTCGAGGTGAGCAGATTACACTCGGCTTCTTGCCTCAAGCTGACGCCGTGGTGTTTGTGACTCACGCTGCACGCGCGTTTAAAGAGTCAGAACTGTCGTTTCTAAGAGATCGAGTCGGTGATCAGGACATCGAACGACTGCTCTTCGTCGTCAACGCGTGCGACATCTTGGAGGAAGTCGAGGATTTCGACGACCTGAGGGCACGAGCTCTTGAGGTACTTCACGAACGATATCGTGCTCCGAGGGTTCACCTGGTTAGCGCCCGCTCTGGGGTCGGGGCACGGACAAAGGGCGAGCCTGAGCTATGGACTACGAGCGGTTTGGAAGAGTTTTCGGAGGGATTGGATCGCCTGCTGACGCAGGAGCGTGGCGAAGCTGAACTGCTGCGTTATCGCACATTCAGAGAGGGTTTTCGTCAGGAGTTAGTTCGCCGTTTGGAAGAGAGACTTGAGGGTTTGGAGATTGACGACGAGATTCGGTTGCGGCGCTGCTCACGAGTTCGCGAGCGGATTGTTGTTCTCGAGGACGCGGAGCGAGACACGCTTCGCGAGGCGGCGGTTGGCTTTGAGGGCGTTGAGAACATGGTCAGTGCAGTATTGGAGGAAGAACTCTCCTCACTCGCCGAAGAGCTCTCGGGAATGAAACGGTCAGGAAAAGAGAGCGACCAACCTGACCTGACCGAAGACGTTGAACGGATTGTGACGAGAGCCGGAAGCCAGACTTTGACCAAGATCCAGTCCACGATGAGATCTTCCGTGGCGACGTTGCATGAGGCGCTCGCGGCGCAGATGAATCGAGCGGTTGGCGAGGTTGAAGAGGCCTTCCTCCACGAACGTAGTGCTCTTGTTACAGTGCGCAAGCCGTCGTGGGAGAGCATGATCACAGTTCATACCGATCGCTACGTCGAGGAGCGAAAGCTGGAGCCGGAGCCGGAAGCAACGCCCTCGAGGGTTACCGAGGATCAAGGCCAAATGATGGGGGCTGGTCTTTGCGGACTAATCGGCTTGGCATTGCTCGGCCCCTGGGGGTTGGCTGCAGGCGCTGTCTTTGGAATTGGCGCAGGTGGTGCGTTTGCGAACACGCCGACGCAGGGTAGGCGACTTCTCGAGTCAGTGAAGGAGTGGTTCGTCCGCCAGCACGTCGATACGGAGCGGACAGTGGGCGACGTCCGCCATAGCTTGACAGACGTCGTGTCCCCTGCGCTCGGTCAGCTGGCTCACAGGACGCGTGACGACATTCAGCGCGTTTATCTTGCGAAGGTCGCTGATTTCCAAGGTCGTCTGACGCAATTGGAGGAGCCTAGTCGCGAATCCGAAGAGCAGGCGATCGAGTGCCGGAGAATCCGCGAGGCGCTTACGGAGTTAGGCGACTCCCAATCGGTTTGAGAGTGAGCATGCAACTGTTCGGATTGCCTTTCGCCGCATTGATCGAGCTAGGCAAGTCCGTAGATGATCCGACGTAACCAGAGTCAAGGCAGTCATTGATGCGTCGCGAATCCACAAAGACCGAGTCGAAATCGCGAGAGGTCGTTCCTCGATTGACAATCCCGCAAGAGATCTGCAAGCGGGTTTCGGGCCTCTGGGCGGCCGGTGAGGTTGGGGAGGCGTGGGAGCTCATAGGCGATCTCTGTGGCGCGGACTGGGTTGGGCGGATTGCCTCGGAAGTGGACCTTGGACCGCGGCATCAGTCCAAACGCATCGACTTTCCGTCGGAAAGACCGCGCCTCATTCGTGCGCATATCGATCGTTGCTCCGAGACTAACAAAGAAGATGAGGCCCTGGATCGATCCATTGAGACCATGAGAGCTCTTACACGTGAGAAGATTGGCGATGATGCGATTCAGTGGCTTGTTGCGGCCGCGAGGCAGATTCTGGAAGACCTTGAAGGCCCGCGTCGGCCGCTCCGAGTCGCTATCCTGGGCGAGTTCAGCAGTGGGAAATCTAGACTGATCAACGCACTCATTGGGTCAAAGATCCTACCGGTCGGTCGGGTCCCAGTGACGAGATCCGTGACTCGCCTCGTACATGCGCACGAATATTCAGTCACTGCTCACTATGTTGGTGGCGCGATTCGGGAAGTGGGGTTTGAAGATCTCGCGAAACTTACCGATGAGCGACGTCGAGAAGTGTCTGAACCCGAGCTAGAGCAGGTAGTTGTTGGGTATCCGGCAGAATTCCTCGAGTCTGTAGAGCTTTTGGACACACCGGGATTCAACAGCGACAACGAGATTCACGATCAAGTCGCGACTCAGCTTCTTCTCGAGGCTGACGCCGTACTCTGGATCCTGGCGCCGTACCAAGTTGGCTCTCGCAGCGAGTTGTCACTTTTGGACACCGTGCGCCGCGCGCAAGGAAAGGTCGTGGCGGTACTCAACCAAATCGACACTCTTGGCGGAGCCTCAGAGATAGAACAACAAGTGTCAGCCGCCCGCAGGCACTACTCGGATTGCGTTGTCGAGGTCGTCCCGACCAGTGCAAAGTGGATGGAATTAAACCCGGACAACCCGGACGCGAATCGAGAGTCAGTTCTTTCGCTGATTCAGGAAATCGGATCATGGAGCCAGGACCAGCGAGACCACCGTATGGCTCGCCGTGCATTCGCAGTGGCGTCGCAAGTCCGAGCCCTCTTCGAACTGCGGGCGTCGGAGGCTCGCTCGATTGAGGACTTCTTACGTCAGCACCAGGAGGCTTTGAATCGAAGTCTCAGCGACGCACTCGTGCTATGGGAGGAAGCCCTTGTTCATCGCGGCGAGGTTCACGCCGTATCTGCGGGAGGGACTGATCGGTGGTTCGAGCCATGCGCGAGAGAGCGTCCCCTTGGTCAGGTGTACGCGGAACTCGCCAAGAAGGAGAGCCTTGACCACTCAGATGTTCGGCAGCTCCTCGAGTGTCTTCGTGTGTTGGAAGAGGTTCACTGGCACGTCGCGTCCGCAACGCCCTGGCGTGAAGACTTCTTGATATGCGTGCGACGAGCGAACGAGCTTGACGCGGCTATTGAGCCGCCGGCACTTCTGCTGCTCGAACCACCTACTCTTGCGTGTCAGTGCCCGAAGCAAGTTCTCGAAAGTCTTCTTGGGCTTGACCCCATTTCGGAACGAAACGTAGTAGGCGAAGCCCGGCGCTGGTCCTTGCCAGTTCGCTGGGCGGGCATGCAGAACGGGTTTTGGAACCTGCAAGCGTGCCATGCCCGAACGCGCTTCGAAGACCACGTAGCTCGATACCGGAAGCAGTGGTCGTCTAGGTGTGAGGACTTCTTCAGTAGTTGGGACGGAGAGGGCTTCGTAGGACGCAGTCTTAGAGTGCCATCGAAGCTACCGCGTTGGCTTCTGAAGGATTGGCAAGTCGCGAAACAAAGCGTAGAGACTCTTTCGATCGTTGTGGCTTCGCAACGGCACCGAGCCGATCAGCTCACCGAGCTGCTTGATCGGGTTGAGGTGCGGAGCAGCGTCGAGGATGCCAACGCGGAGGAGCTAAGGTCGAGTCTCGACGAAGTGTGCAGGATACCGCCAACGACCCTGGACCTTACTCAAGATCGTGAGTTGCGGGAGACGCTGAGGTTCGCAGACTCAGCCGACGGCGTCGAACTGTACGAAGAGCAGGTGGAGACGCGCGACTACAGGGTGCGGGAGCGTGTTTGCGCTAGCTTGACCGCGCTCGTCATCTTTGTCCCAGTCTTTGGAATCTCTGCTTGGATTGCGTTCGGAGGCTTGGTATCTCCTCGTGTTCAGTGGATTACACTAGGCGGGGTGGGAGCAGTTTTCTTCGTGTCTCTACTGCTTTGGTGGTTACGCGATCAGTTGTCTGCGCTTGTTCTTGGACTCGCGAAACGTCGGGCCGGGTCGAACTCCGATGAGGCAATCTACGTCGCACTTGTTAATGACAAGGAGGCGTGCCTAGGCCTTGCAGGTGTTTACGACTCTCAGATAGCACTTCTGGAATCGATTGAGTGCGATAGACGCAGCGTTGAGTTAGCGATTGACGAACTCGAGACGAGTCAAGAGGAAGGCTTGTCACTGTTGCAAGAGCACGTAGAGCGAGGCGAGTTGCTTGACACGGAGAAGTTGGATGGGCAAGGACTCTTGAACCGCGGCGACCTAGACGACGTAATGAGCCGACTGCAAGAGAACTACGCCGTTATGAAAGAGAGACGCATCAGTGCGGACAATGGAGTGGAAGAGTCGTGAAGAACAGTCGCTGGAGCGCCTCAATTCGTAGCTGCGTCGTCGCGTTGGACCATCAATGTAACGGCGTTGCCTCCCAATGCTGATGTACTGGATCGGCGGGTTGATCGTCTGGCTAGGCGGGTACGGGTACTTGAAGACGAAGGACTCGATCGGGGGCCGACCCACAGGGATCGGCGAGGTACTCTACGTTCTCAACGGCGTTTCGGCGAACCTGCTAGCTATCCCGCACTTAATTGTTGGCGGGTTCTGCTTTGGTTGGTGGACGCCATTCATCTTCTTTGTTGGTGTTGGATTCGTGACAGGAATACTTCATGCATTGACCCGAGGGATGCTCACTCTGCTCATGGCGATTTGGGGAGTGCCCATTGGTGTCGCCCTGTCCATTCGCGCGGCGATCTCGTCGTAGTTGACCCCCCGGTAGCGTCGATGCGCACACCGAGATATCGAGGATTTTCCCGGGCACTGGGGCGAGGATCCGTAGGTATTCGGAGAGCGTTCCTCATTGCCTTGACGAGTGGGTGAGGGAACGAAAGCGAGCATCCGATTCGGACAGATCCTCCATGGTGAACAGCAAGCGGAGGTGGTCAGCCCTGACGGCAAAGTTCATGGGCTGAGCAATTGCTCCATACTCAATCAAGAACTGGTCGCAGGCCTTGATTTGAGTGAGCTCGAAGTAACAAGCAGAAAGATTCCTGACGCTACATCTATCACAGCCCAAATCTCTTTGGGAAAGTGAACCTTGACAACCGGGTTGAAGGTTATCGCCAACAGGCCGTAAACCCACGGCAGGACGCTGCTCTCTCTTTCGTGCGCGACGAACGCTGCGTACGCGAAGACGCCGCACGCAACAATCCTCAGCAGCATGTAGTAGCCGTAAGGGAGCGGAGCCGCGCCGAGAAAAAGCATGCCGGCGCAAATCAAGATTACTGATGCGGGCATCAATACTTGGCCAGCGAGAGCACGGAGACGATTGTTCCGGATGTGACGAGCAGCATGGCTCTGTTCTCCTTCAGCAGGATGAAACGCGACTCTGTCGGACAACATTGCGCGGGCTGGAGCCTGTCTGCAGCGTGACCGGCTTCTGGACTTTCCCGCGAGTTCTTGCGGACGGGTGACCCCGGTATCGGTGAACCAGGGCTTCGGCCTTGAATCTGACGGACTCGTGGGACAGTCCCACGCAGACGATCGATCGTTCTCTTGACTAAACGAACCGGACTTCTCTCGTCCGCGTCTCGAGACGACTGAGCCGGAGCGCGGCAAGATTTTTCCTTATCGAAAGTACTTTCTCATGAGCCCAAAGCGCCGCTTCATGCGGTAGAAGGCTCCCTTCCCCAACTCCGTTGCCTCCAACCGAACGAGCATCTCAACTGAGTACTCGAATTCCTTTTGAGTGCGTCCCTTGATCACTTGCGTGCTTGCGGTACTGCCAATAGAGCGACACGCCGCGTCAGCTTGGGCACGCATCCGCTCCCGGGTCTCTCGGTCAGCGCAATCGATCGCTGTCTGAATCGTCCTTTGCTCGGCAGGACTCGTAGGCATGGCGACTCCCTTCGGGTCAGGTTCTGTCCCTATGTCTCACTTGGTGACTTACATTCTCTATCTCGTGTCCAGGCTAGTCGTCCACCGCTGCCACTTCAAACTTGTCCCAACAACCAGCTGACCAGGAAGACGATAACCAGCACGAGCAGCGAGCACCCGACGCCTGAACCTCCGCCGTCGCCATAGGACTTAGCCCGACCAAATAGTTGCCGCTCGTACTCAACCAGGAGAACCGTGTAGTCGGCCGGTTCGTAGCGTGGGCCCTCTCCGGACCGTATTGAACCTGAGATCAGGGGGAACTCCGTTTCGAAGAATCTCGGAGGCGAGTCGAAGACGCGAATCAGCGCGGAAGAGGCCGCTCTCGCGCAGCCCTCTGCGAGTTTATCCCATCGGGCTCCGTCACTTGCACGGAGCACGCCTTCAGCAGCTGTCGAGATAGCCAACATCGAGCAGGCCCCGTTCTCGACTTGGGCGTCCTCGAGTTCTGCAACTATCTCGTCGTCTCCCGGGCGAATGCGAACGCGCAAGAGTCGTTCGTCGAAGACGGCCGCGGACTCTTTCTGTCGCTGACCGACTCGTGAAATCTTTTCGTCGACGTTCCACGAGGACCATGCTGGTGTCTCTTCTTCAAGGATCTGAAGCATACGGGGTGCAACTTGGGACTTCAGCTTCGCCGGAAAGCCACGGAATTCGGAGGTCAGCTTGGAGATCATCCAAAGATGACAAGTTCTCGCGCTTGTATCCATCGATGCACCTAATTCGCGAAGTCATGTGAGCCAAGAACCATCCCGCCGGATTAGGACCAACCATACGTCGAGCATTCCCTCGGCCAGCCCGGCAGTTCTGTGCCTCTTGGTGTCGGAAGAGGTAGCCGACCTTACTCATGAAACGGGACCGAACCGTCGGCCGATCTGGTAGGTAGCCCTGAACGTAGAATCGACAAGCATGAACGAAGCCATGTGTCCGGTTGTTGATCCCGATACTTCTGGTTGACGCGAGACGCGAGCAGCGGGATCGTGGTTAGTTGTTGCCGCTCTATTGGACTCGCCTTTCGATCGGATTGTGGGTTTGATGAGCCAACGGGAATTCAACGCTCTGTTCGCGGATTCGCCAATCCATTCGCAAGTGTGGGACGCCAACGGGCCGTGGACACTCTCTGTGCCGGGGGAGGAGAACTGTCGTCATCCCGAAGCAAACAGAACGAGTTGGTATTGTGCGAACGCTCGTCATTCTCTTCCAGCCCATCGTTCAGGACGCGCCGAGCTGACCCTCAAACACAATTCCACAACCTGCCTCGTCCTCAAACCTTGAGTCGAAAGTTCCTATCGGTGACGGTTGTTCCTGGGTGTGCGAGGCGTTGGTGCACGGCTACGTCTGAACGGAACTTCGGTATCATAGGGGCTTTGCGATTCATTCCCAGAGGAGCTACGCGCATGGCCGCGGTGAAATCGAGTCTGGTACACCCCCGCTACAAGACCGAGTATCGAGTGCGGAACTGGCGGGAGTACGAGCAGGGACTTCGCGCTCGCGGCGATGTGACGATCTGGTTCAGTAAACGAGCGATCGCGAACTGGATCGCGCGTTCGTCGGGACGTCCAGGAGGGCAACAGCTCTACTCGAATCACGCGATCGAAACGGTCCTGACACTTCGCATGTTGTTTGGGCTACCGCCCCGTCAAACCGAGGGCTTCGTCGGATCGCTGCTGCGCATGCTCGGCCACGATCATCTCCCCGTACCCGATCACAGTACTCTGTCCCGAAGAGCGAAGACCCTCAAGGTCAAGCCCCGGAAGAACCCGACCTGCGGTCCCATCCAGCTCATCGTCGACAGTTCAGGTTTGCAGATCCAAGGCGAAGGCCCATGGGCCGCCGCAAAGCATGGAACGCACGGCTCGCGAGAGTGGAGGAAACTGCACCTAGGTGTCGACGAACAGGGTTTCATCGTCGCGCACCGACTCACCGAGAGCCGCGTCGATGACGCGAGTGTCGTACCTGATCTTGTGAAGCAGGTCCGTCAACCGATCGAGAGACTCACAGCGGACGGAGCGTACGACACGACCGCCGTGTACGACTTGCTGGCAAGCCGGGGAGCCGAGGTCGTTGTTCCGCCGGTGAAGGGTGCTCGGTTGTCGAAGAACGACGAGCCTGGAGTACTTGCACGGAACGCGACCGTCGAGTCCATCGACCAGGTCGGTCGACGAGAGTGGAAGAAGAGCGCCGGCTATCATCAACAGGCGCGAGTCGAGAACACGTTCTACCGCTACAAGTCCATCATCGGAGGTCGGTTCCGAAGTCGTGACGCCGAAGCTCAGGTCACCGAAGTCCAAGTTGCGATCAACGTCCTCAACCGAATGCTCGAACTCGGGGCTCCACGATCCGAGCCCGTTCTGAATTGACCGAGCATCAGATAGAATCGGTGCGTTCACAGGGGCCGTGCAACAACGCCAGACGACGACGCCAACGAAGAAGAACGCGTCTCGCTCGGTCACGAGCCTGAGCACGAACGGAAACTCCAGGGCAAGAACAAGGGCGAACAACAAGATCCCGGACTTCGACGCCTGCGACAGCGTGTAGACCGGAGGAGTCTTCGACGGTCGCTTCCAAACCAAGAGGGCGTATCCGATGCAGGACACCACGGCCACCTCGAAGGTGATGACGGCTAGCACTATGATCCAGAGTGAGTTCATCGGCTCGCCACGAACGGCTTGATCATCCCGGGCTCCCTCGCTTCCCCTGACCGACATTGTGACGGTGCCGGGTCGGAAGAGCGAGAACCGGGTCGGTAGGCGCTGAGCTCGTCCTCCCATCCCGCCGATCGGCACGTGGCGCCTCCCCCCACCAGATTTCTCGAAATTCCTGGTCCGTGGCCGGCCCCCATCGCGGCTATACGTAGAACACCGATCCGCGTTCTCGCCACTGGAAGGCAGGAGGACTCCGTCATGCGTCTCGCAGCACTGCTCGTCGTCTCGTTTGTCGTTTGCGTTTCCAACCCACTCTTTGCCGGCAGCGATCTGCTCCGCCTCGCATACCCGCCGGATCCGATCCAGCCGGGCGAAGCGTTGACCGGGGAGGTGCGCTTCGATCACCCGGCGGGCCAGCCGATGGAGGGTTGGACCTTTTACATCTGCCACGACCCCGCCGTGATCGGGCTCTACGATGTGACGCTCGGCGCAGACACCGCGCTGTTGAACGGAGGCGCCGGCCCAGATTTTTTCCTCGGTGAGATCCAGTTCGACGGCTGTCTGATCGACGTTCTGACGACGTTCGGCAGCGGTGCGTATCTGCCGGTCGGAGACGATCTCCATCTCCACGACCTGCTCTACGACGCGGTCGCCGACGGTTCGACCACCGTCGACTTCTGCGCCGTCCCCTACGGTCCGCCGACCTTCGTCGATCTCGACGGGGTCGAGTCCATTCCGCCCGTCGCCCCCGGCGATGTCTTCGTAGGCCCTCCGGTTCCCCCCGATCCTTCCCTGTACCTTGCATACTTCACCGGCGACTCGAGCCCGAGCCTCGCCGATCCGTCGCCGACGTTCGAGGTCACCTCGCGACTCAGTTTCCCGTTCGGTGGCCTCGTTCAAAGCTGGGCGTGGAGCGTGTGCACCATCGGCACGAACATCGAAGCCGTCGACGTCGTGCAGGGCATCGCTCTCGGCCCCAGCCCCGGCTTCTCTCACGTCGAGGTCATTCCCGGGCAGGGTTGGTTGGCCGTGTGCATTTTGGATTTCACCGGGATCGCGACCCTTCCGCCGGCGGCCGGCCACGAGATGTACATCGCCGAGTACGAGCTCCTCGCGGCGGGCCCCGCGCAGATTTGCTACTGCGACAGTCTCGTTCCGACCGAGGTCCTACTTCCTGTGCCGGTGGAAACACACGTCGTGGTGAACGGCATGACGGTCTTCCCCATGACCCAGTGCTTCGACGTCGATGTTCAACCCGCGATCCCCACCGGTCGAAAACTCTATTGGGGCGATGTCGGGCACGACAAGATTCGCCGCGCCAATCTCGACGGATCGGACATCGAAGAACTCGTCACGACCGGTCTCCTTGCGGTGGGATCGATCGTGGTCGAGCCGACGCTCGGCAAGATGTTCTGGGCGGACTGGGGAACGGCCAATATCCGGAGCGCCAACCTCGATGGCAGCAACGTTCAGGTCATTCTCGGTGGGCTCGCTGGACCCTACGGAATCGCGGTCGACCCGTTCGCGGGCAAGATCTATTGGAGCGAGTTCAGCACACCGAAGATCCGGCGCGCCAATCTCGACGGCACCGCGATCGAAGATCTCGTGACCACCGGGCTCCAGCATCCGAACGGTGTCGCTCTCGATATCGCCAACGGCCACGTCTATTGGACCGACAACGGTTCTCCGAGTGGGAAGATCGAGCGCGCGAGCCTCGATGGAACCGGTCGCATCGCGCTGGTGACCGCGGGAATCAGCGCACCGATGGAGATCGCGCTCGATGTCGCGGGAGGCAAGATGGTCTGGTGCGATCTCGGCGACGACAAGGTTCAACGAGCCAACCTCGACGGCACCGGCATCGAGGATCTCGCCGTCAGCTCGCTCGGAACTCCGGTCGGTATCGCGATCGACCCGCTCGTCGGACATGTCTACTGGACCGACTCTGGCGGCTCGGGCTCCGTCATCCAACGCGCCAACCTCGACGGTACCAGCCCGATCACCGTGATCTCCGGAGGAATCGGTAGTTCGTACGGCCTCACGATCGCCACGGTCCCCCTGGTGTCGTCGACCACCGCGTTCGTCCGCGGAGACACCAACGACGACGGTAGCCTGACCATCGCGGATGCCATCGCCGGACTTGGGCAACTCTTCGCCGCGGAACCGATCCCCTGTCCATCGAGCGGGGACGTCAACGGCGACGGAGGCTACGACATCGGCGACATGATCTCATTGCTGAGCTATCTCTTCTCGGGCGGCCCCCCGCCGGTCGCACCGTTCCCCGCCTGCGGGGTGGAACCATCGCCCGGCGATCAGGATTGTGAGGCGTTCAGCGGGTGTCCGTAGGAGAGTAGACCGTTGTCAGTGGACAGTCGCCGGTGGGACTTCACTGGTGTGCGAGTTCCGGCCACGGCGAAGCGCTGTGGAACCTCGACCCACGCCCTACCGCCTACTGTCCACGGTCAACTGTCACTCGTCGCAACCGAAGTCACGATGCCTCGCCAGTAACAGAACGGTCCCGAATCGAGGATCCACTCCACTTCACCGCGGTTCGGCATTCGCACTCCATCGATCTTTCGATAGTCGGTGAATCGTCCGATCCACGGAGTCGGGACCTGTTCTTTCCCGACCGAGCGCTCGCGGACCCCCTCGACTCGTTCGATGTCCCCCTGTGCGTCGAAATGGAAACGGAGCTCAACGCGATCTCCGGATCGCTCCAGCACCCCAAGAACCTCGGTACCGTTGAGCTGTCGCCACGACACGAACGGGTTGCGCAATATCGCACTCGGGACCCAGACGATCTCGGCCAGGTATCGAAGCAGTTCCGCTCGAGTGGTCTCGGCTCCCTTCGCCTTCGCAACGGGAACGATGCCGAGCACGCGCGCCTCGAGACGTCCGACTCCATCGACGAGACTGTCGACGACTTCGAACACTTTGAAGTTGGCGCTCCACACGAAACCGGGCTCGGGAACCGCGTAGGTTTGAGTGGCCTCGAACGGCTTCCAGTCGCCTTCCGGCTCGAATCGCATCGCCCCCGTTTGGCGGATTCGAAACCAACGCGTGCCGGCGCCCGCGACCAAAGCGGTTCGCGTGACATAGGCGGCCAGCAACGGGGGAAGATCGGAGCGCTCGAATCCGCTCGCGGGGACGTGCTGAACCCCTGCGACTTCCGCTTCGATGCGCGCCCGGAAGCGCTGGATGACGAACCACGCTCCGACCGCGATCGACGTCAACACCAACAGCGTCGCGATGAACATGACGTCCCCCACTCCTGGACTCCTCGACCCGCGCGGCAGGTGAGCGGCTAGCTCGAAACCCGCCACCAGTTCACGAGGGCGAAGAGTGCCCCGGCGATGTAGAGCGTCCCGAAGATCAGCTTGTTATTGCTCGCCAACCACTCGGGAAGGTAGATGTCGAAGTTGGATCGTCGGTCCTCGGTGTAGCGCGCCGCGACCGCAGTCAATGGACAACACCAACGGTTGAAGGCCAAGATCGCGACCTCCACGAAGACGATCGCGGTGAGCCAGGCGGCGGAGCGATGGCCCCCGAGCGCCGAGACGACCGGGATCGCCAAAACAACCGACCGATAGGAAGTCTCGACTCAAGGAGTGTACACGCAGCGGGTTGTGGAATCACTCACGGGTTCCGCCCCCACACTTCTCACACTGTTCTGGATCGTCGATCCACACCTTGCGAATGAAGTGAGCCCATCCGCGCTTGCGGGGATGCGTTGACTCGGGATCGACATCGTCGGGGACCGAGGCCGCGTTCCGAACGACTGCGATGACGCGAGAAACGCGGGCACGGGGCGATCGAGCTCGGGGAAGTGCGCCTCGAACGCCTCGCGGACGACGCGGTACGCGGCGCGGCAGAAGTCGCCGTAGAGCTTTGGGCGGAACAGGAACG
>JAJFFE010000134.1 GCA_021776775.1 Planctomycetota bacterium
GCCGGAGTCGGCGGCGCGCCACCAGCGCGGCGCCCAGTCGCTCCCGCGCTGCTCCTCGAACGCTCCGTCACTCAGAAACGTGACCAGGCGCTCGCCGGGAAGCGGCGCGTGCACCCACAACAGTTCCGCGAAGCCGAGGTATCCTCCCTCGATCAATCCGCCTGCGGTGTGGACGTTGACGTGGCTTCCGAGCGGCGACGCCGGGCTTCCGTCGGGCGCGATAGCGTACGAGTAGTAGTCGCGCACGAACCGGGTGTACCCTTCATCGCTGCGGGAGTAGCGTTCGGCGTGGGCGGCGGACATGTTGTCCGCCAGCAGGTTCGCCGCGTCGATCGCCGAAACGCAGTGCCCTTGTCCCATCATCCAACTTCGGGTCACCCCGGTGAGCGCGTTCGCTGCGAGGTAGCCGACGTACGCCGGGACGATGTTGAGCGCGCCTCCGGTGTGACCTTCCGGCTTCGTCTTGAAGTCCTCGCTCGACAGTTGCCGTCCGTCGCTATACACCCGATCGGCGTAGGTCGCGTGTACGACTAGCCACATGGCCGCGCTCGCGAGGCGGTCGGCGTGCGCCAAGATATCGAAGACTTCGGCGGGGGCGGCGAACCGGCCCTGTCGTACGAGGTCGTCGGCGAGTTGCGCCACGCGCACCTGCGTCTGGTCGGAGTGTTCGATGACTCCATACCCCTCGGCCCAACGCGAGAACTCTGCACTTCCCCGGCGGCAGAGCTCGGCGCTCTCTCGCTCGCGACGTTGCGTGCCCTTACCCATCGTCTACCTCTTCATTATTTTCTGAGTGTTTCATGCGCCACAAGTCACGCGCGGAGTCGATCATTTCGGTTGCTTCGTCGACCGGGATCACCCAGACGTCGATTTTGCTAGAGCGTCGGCTGATGCGGCCCTCGCGACCGACCGCCGCCCGGTTCGCTTCTTCGTCCAGCTCCGCGCCGCACCATGACAGCGCCTTCACCACGCGGGCGCGGACCTCCGGCGAGTTCTCGCCGACCCCTCCACCGAACACGACCCCATCGATGCCGCCGAGCAGGTGGAGGAACGCGCCGACGTAGCGGTGGATCCGATGAAGGTAAACGTCCACCGCGAGCCGCGCCTCCGGGCGCGACGCCGCCATGAGCGCGTCGATCCGATCGTCTGATTCCGACAGCCCCAGCAAGCCGGAACGGGTCGACAGGGCTCGCCCGAGTTCCGCCGGATCGATACCTCCGTGTTGGATGAGATGGAGTAGGGCACCGGGGTCGACGTCGCCCGATCGGGTCGCCATCACCAGTCCTTCGAGCGGTGTGTATCCCATCGAGGTGTCCCGGGGCACGCCCCGGTCGAGCGCGGTGATCGACGCTCCCGATCCGAGTTGCAACGTGAGGATTCGACCGCCGCGCTCCAGGTCGGGGCGGTGTCGCGACCAGCTTCGCCATAGCGCGCGGTGGGCAAGGCCGTGGAAGCCGCACCGTCGGATTCCATGCGTCTGTCGGTACTCGGCCGGTAGTGCGTACTCCGTGGCGGCGCGCGGGAGCGCCGCGAAGAATCCTGTGTCGAAGAGCGCGATCGCGTCCGAGTCCGGGAATTCCGCTCGTGCCGCGCGGATCCATTCCAACGCGACCGGGTTGTGTAGCGGCGCGCGCGGAGTCGCCGCCTCTATGCCGCGTTCGACCTCCGCGTCGATCCGAACCGCGAGCTGACCCGGTTCGCCTCCGACCACGACTCGGTGCAGGATTGCGGCGGGCGAACCGTGCTCGCTCATCGCCCGGGCCAGCGTCTCCCGGGGATCGAGCCCCTCGGCTAGCGAGTGCCGCCGTCGAAAGAGTTCGCGCACTTCCTCGCCCGACACAGAGTGTCCGGCGAGGCGAGCGGAGCTGCTCCCGGAATTCACGGTGAGGAGACTCATGGGTGTCTTCTTCCCGCTGGTCAGCGAGCAAGATCGGGGTTCAAAGTCCGACGGGCTCACTAGCTCGGCCCAGCGGGGACTAGGTCGTTGTCTACGGCGAACGCGTTGACGCGATCGAGCACTTGGGCGGGGTCGTCGACTCGTTCGAACATGTCGATATCGACGCGCGAGATGACGCCGCCGGTGATCACCCCGGAGCCCCGCTCGGCGACCAGCGCACCCGTGCGGCGCGCGAGTTCGTACATGGGCTGGTCGTGTGTGGTGCGCGCCGAACCAAAAACGCAAACCGATGGTCTGACCGAACGGAGGGTTTCGAACCCGTCGACGATCTCCGACTGAATGCGCAGAACTCGCCACGACTCTTCGCCTCGGCTCGGCACGGTCCGACGGGAACGGAGCAGTGCCTGCTCCGACTCGCCGCACGGGCGGAGGTGGGATTCGGCTAGCTTCATTGAGTTGTCTTCTTTCAGGTTCGATCGGGATAGTCTCGCCCACTCGCGGATCAATCGTGCGAATCGATTCCCAACCCTGCGAACTTGTCGTGTCACGTAGCGTGTGCGGCTACGCTGGGGGTCAGACCGACATGCCTCGCATTAAGCGCCCCAAAAATGTCGGTGCCGGTGATGATTCACGATTGCGCGGCTCTCACGAGGACTGCGTCTCGATCGATCTAGTCGTGAGGGGCGAGCCTCATACTCGAGCAGACTTCGGTGGGACGTCATCGAGTAAAGGCTTTCCATTGTTAGCCAGCATCACCGTTCCTTGCTGGGCGATGTTGATCGCGCCGGTGGCGGTGAAGCCGCTCTCGATCAAGACTGCCTCGGGTACGGCTGAGCGCGGCGCCGAGCGACGAACTTGCGAATCTCTTCCGCCCACAACACGGTGCTGGCGACGGCGCCGATGAGAAAGAAGTTGGCCGTGGGAATGGGGACCGTGTGGAAGACCCGGTTCAGCGGTTCAGTGTAGATGACCAAGAAGTGCAGCCCGTTGCCCAGTACGAGCCCACCGAGCAGCCAGTAGTTCTTGAGAATACTGAGGTTCAGCGCCGACTTCAGCTCGCTGCGGCAGTTGAGTACGTTGAACCATTGGCAGACTGCCAAGACGGTAAACGTTTCAGTTCTGGCCAGCTCGTAGGAGGCGTCGGTGGAGAGTCGCCACACGTAGTAGCCGAAGGTCGATAGAGTCATTACCGGCGTCATGAGCGCGACCCGCTTGAGCATCGTGTGATTCAGTAGCGGCTCTCCCTCTTGTATCGGTGGACGTTTCATCTCGTCGCCTTCTAAGGGCTCCATGATGAGATTCACCGTTACGGTTCCCTCGGTGACGATGTTAATCCAAAGGATCTGGACTGCAGCCAGCGGTAGGGGGTAGCCCAGGAATAGGGCGCCCAGCAGGACAAGAACCTCTGCCATCGAAGTTGCCAAGAGGTAGAGGACCACTTTCTTGAGGTTGCGATAGGCGAGTCGTCCTTCCTCGACCGCGTGGACGATGGTTGCGAAGTTGTCATCGGTGATCACGATCTTGGCTGCCCCTTTGGCAACCTCGGTGCCAGTGATACCCATCGCCATGCCGACGTCGGCGGCAGCCAGGGCCGGCGCATCGTTGACGCCATCGCCTGTCATGGCGACGACCTTCTTCTGGGACTGGAGGGCCTCGATGATGCGGAGCTTCTGCGCGGGATGAACCCGTGCGAACACGGAGATGTGGTCGAGGTTCGCCCGCAGGTCGTGTTCCGGCATGCCTTCCAACTCGCGGCCATCCACCGCCATGTCTCCGTCACGAGCAATACCGAGCAATCGTGCGATAGCGAGCCCCGTGACCTTGTGGTCGCCGGTGACCATGATCGTCCGGATGCCAGCGGCTCGGCACTCAGCGACCGCGAGCTTCACTTCATCTCGGGGTGGATCCATTTGCCCGACGAGCCCGATGAAGGTGGCGTGCCCGTTGAGCTGTGCGAAGTCGGCATCTTCGTCCAGCTGCCAATCGTTTACCTCGGCCACAGCCAGAACGCGCAAGCCGGAGGCGCCCATGGTGGTGAGGGCGGCTTCCGCAACGTCGCGAAACGAGGAATCCGAGGATTCGGACCGTTCATCACGAAGCGTCGCTGAACAGAGGTTCAACACTTCCTCCGGGGCTCCCTTGATGAACACCCGTCCACTTGGGCCATTGCCATGTTGGGTGGCCATCATCTTGGCGACGGAATCGAAGGGGAGCTCGGCGCGACGCGGCATGTTCAGCCGCAATGGGTCGATCTCTACCCCTCCCTTGGTTGCCAGCGTGAGCAGCGCTGCCTCGGTCGGGTCACCCAGGGCACGCCAACGAGGGTCACTGCCGTCAGGCGGGAGCAGTTGCGCGTCGTTACACAGCGCGACGGCTTCCAGTAGGGAGCAAATCCCACCGTCGTCGGTACACGTGATCTCGCGTCCATCGTCGAGCAGCTGCCCAGTCGGCGAGTACCCTGCTCCGGTGACTTCGATGACACGGCCACCCGGTAGCCAAAGCGTGGTGACAGTCATCTCGTTCTTGGTCAGCGTGCCTGTCTTGTCGCTACAGATCACGCTTGTTGAACCGAGGGTCTCAACTGCGGACAGGCGTCGGACGACCGCGCCGCGTCTGGACATGCGCTGCATCCCCACGGCTAGCATGATCGTCATTGCAACGGGCAAGCCTTCCGGCACCATCGAGACCAACTGGCCGATGGCGACCATCAAGATTTCCGCCATGGGAACCCCGCGCATGAACCCGAGGCTCAACACTAGCGCAAACATGACTCCTGCAGCAGCCAAGACGTAGCGGCCGAACTGCGCGATGCGGAGCTCGAGCGGCGTCTTTGGGTCTTCGGCACCGGCCGTGAGCTTCGCGATCTTGCCCACTTCCGTGGACAGGCCCGTGGCAACGACCACGGCGCGACCACGGCCGGCGGCGATGTGCGTACCGTGATAGACCAGGTTGCGTCGGTCGGCGAGGGCCGTGTCCTCCGCCAACGGCTCCGTGCTCTTGCTCACCGGAAGCGACTCACCCGTGAGCGCGGCTTCCGCCGCGTCGAGCCCGGCGGTTTCGGTCAGTCGCGCGTCAGCACCCACGGCATCTCCGGCCGCGAGGAGCATGAGGTCACCAGGCACGAGCCTCTCCGCTTCAATGCTCTCTTCCTTGCCGCCGCGAACCACCCGCACCTTCAGCGCGGACAAGCGGCGGAGCGCCTCCACCGACCGCTCAGCTCGACCCTCCTGCACGGTCCCAATGATCGCGTTGATGATGACCACAGCGAGGATGACGATCGAGTCGCCGTGGTGACCCATCGCGAACGCAATGACTGCCGCAACAAAGAGAATGTAGATGAGCGGGCTAGTGAATTGTCGGACGATGACGTGCCAGAGAGGGCGGTGTTGTGCTTCCGGCAGCGCGTTCGGCCCGTGCTCGGTAAGGCGACGGGCAGCCTCGTCGTGGCCGAGGCCTCGTTGCGGATCAACGGCAAGGCTCGAGAAGACTTCGTCGACCGCGCGGTCGTGCCAGCGCGGCGCTGGTTGATCCTGGTCCTTCATGGGTGCATTTCTAATCTTGCCGTCGTTGTCGAACGTATCCGGCGAGTCAGTTCCTTCAGGGTATCCGTCGAAACGGCGCGGCTGTGCACGGCGGTCTGCGTACGCATTTTCTCAGACCAGAATCAACGTAACGCTTTACCGCAGTGGGGGCACTTCGCCGGAGACCCCGCGATGTCTGCCTGCTCCGTTCGAATCATGAGCGTCGCTTCTTCCTTGGTAACGCCGAGTTCGTCCCGTTGCATCTCGAGTTGAACTTCTTCGACCACCGTGACGTCGCCGTCGGCGAGCGCACCCTTCACTTGCACGCGAAACTCTTCGCGGCGTCGTTGAAACTCGGCGGAGAACCCAGAGGCCAGGATGCCAGCCGGGAGCGCGACCATGCCAACTCCCGCTACCGTGATGACCAAACCGAAGATCTTCCCGAACACCGTCTGCGGAACGACATCGCCGTAGCCGACGGTCGTCAACGTCACCGCGGCCCACCACATTGCCTTGGGAATGTTGTCGAACGCCGGTTGCTCTTCACGCTCGATCATGTAAATGCCGCTCGCGGCCAAGACGATGACTATGACCATGATGAACATCGCGGAAAGAACGCTCGCGGTCTCCTGGCGAATGACGGTCAGGAGGAGGTCCATCGAACTCGAATGCCGGGACAACTTGAAGATTCGCAGGAGACGGAGGGATCGGAGCATCCGCGTGTCGACACTGATCAAGGCTCCGAGGTAGAAGGGGAGAATGGCCAGTAAGTCGACCAACGCCATCGGCGAGAGCGCGAAGCGCAAGCGACCCCAAGGCCGTGCATAGCGAGGGTTCTCGACGCATACCCATATTCTCAGCAGATACTCGAACGAGAAGATGACGACGGAAACGATCTCGAACGCCAAGAACGCCGTCTTGTGGGCGACGCCCACGGACTCCACCGATTCGACGACCACGGCGATGACATTGGTCAGAATCAAGATCGCTAGAAAGATGCGGACGGCTCGTCGGCCGAGGTGGCCCGGCGTTCCCTCCAGCATTCGATAGAGACCCGGTCGCGTAAAGAAATCAGACTGTGTCATGTTACCGAATGTCTTCCGGGTCACTTACGAGAGCGGCCTCGAGGAGTTGTGGCCGCAGCGGACCACGCCGTAGCCGAGCGACCATCCACGAGCGATCGTCATCCCCGAGGTCACTTCGGCGATACGGGGGAAACGAACCCGGCCGGCTTCACCGCGAGTACCGAGCAGTTCACGTGGTTGAGCACCGTCTCGGCCGTGTTTCCGATGAAGAACCCGGGGATTCCGGTTCGCCCCACGGTGCCCATGACGATGAGGTCGACTTTCATCTTCTCCGCAAAGGCGGTGATTGCGTGGCTGGGATCTCCCTTTACCAAGTGGCGATGAACCGCCGCGGTCGTGGGGCGACTGTCGAGAATCGAATCGAGGTACCCTTGGTGCTTCGCCTCTTGTCGAAGAACCAGCGCATCGACCTCCTCCGTGGGCGTAAAGCCGAATCCTTCGCGTAAGAATTCCTCGCCCTCGAGTTCCCAGGCGTGAAGGACATGGAGGTCGCTCTGCTCGCTCTCGGCGGTCTGAACCGCGATCTTCAAGATTTCCTCGGAGTGCGCGCGTTGCTCCGGACCTGGATCGATGGCCGCCATGATTCGACGATACCGGCGGTCGGGAGTGGCGCTCATGATCCAGACGGGACACGGACACTTGCGCAGGAGGTGCAAGTCGCTACTTCCGAAGAACGAGCCGTGTGAACCCGCTTCCTGCACCTTGACGACGAGGTCGTGCTTGCCTCGGAGGACTTCACGGATCACTTCGATGAAGAGACGTCCCTCGAGGATCCTGGAGTGGATCTTGACCCCTTTGCTGGCCGCGGTCTCGACGAGCTTACTCAGCTTCTGTTCCTGGCGACCGGTGACGAGCTTGTCGATGTCTTCGTTCGGGAGGGCCTCTCGGATCACCTTCCTTGCCGCCGCTGAGACCGGTTTGGCGACCGCGACCACAGTGATCTCAGCGTTCTGCGCACTGGCGAGTTCGACAACGTGGTCGAAAGGAGTACGCCTTCGACTGTTCTCGTCGGCGATGAAGAGGATTCGATTGAAGGTTCCCAATAGTCTAGCCTTTCGAACGAGGGCCGGGCGAATCGATGTGATACGCGCGTCGCTTCCGCACGCACCGTGGCGTTAGGGGGACTGCACACGGCTCGTGTGAAACTCCACGGCGCTCATCGAGTCGCTCTACCCATCTCGGCCGAGCCGAAGCCCTACGGGAAGTGACAGTCAGCCACGTCGAGAGTTCTATGTGAGAGCGATAGACTGTAGTCCTTGATGGGGAGTGAGTCGAGGATGGTTCGTGCCGGAGACTTCCCGAGCTTGGGAATGATAGCCCGGACTCAGTGACAGCGGAGTACAGACTGTCGTCTATCGATCACGCTCGACTAGGACTTGCGACAGCAGCTCGGCCAAGGCCCTTCGGTCTCGGCTCGCAAGGGCCGTGACGGACTCGCTGGCATCGTCGACCCGTGCCACGATCGCCCGATCGACCAGAGTGCGACCTTTTCGGGTGAGCACGACCATGACGCTGCGGCCGTCTGACTTTTCTGCTTCGCGTCGCACAAATCCTCGTTGCTCGAGCCGGTCGATTCGATTCGTCATCGCTCCGGAGGTCAACTGCGCGGACTCACATAGATCGGTCGGAGTGAGAGCGAACGGTTTTCCGACTCGACGCAGCGCAGAGAGCACGTCGAACTCCCATGTTTGCAGATCATACGACTTGAGGGTGTCCTTGAGTCGCTGCTGAAAGTCTTGCGCGAGAATCAAAACGCGGAGGACGACTGCCATGCCGGCGGTATCGAGTTCGGGGCGCTCGTCCTGCCACTGCTCGAGCATGGTCTGCACGACATCGGGCGGGTGGTTTCTGGTGGAAGGCATGCGGCACTTACTCCTCTACTAGCAGGTCGATGACCCGTACGCCGGGTGACGGCGAGACGCGATCTGTTCGTGTCGAATCGTAAGTGCCGCGACAACTGTTGGGGGTAGCTCGTCGTCGCCGACGTGGACCACCGGTTTCAAGCTGGCGGGCGTCTGTCGTGCTCGCGTTGCTCAACCCGCACGGTCGTTCGTCCTCGGCTGATCGGCGAGCCAGTTTGCGCAGCTGATGCAGTGCTGGGCGTGAGCTAGCGCTTCGAGTCGACTTCGGTTGATGTCGTGACCACACAACAGGCACATGCCGTACTCTCCGGTTTCGATTCGATCCAGCGCGTCGTCTATCTCGTTCAACGCGTGGAGATCCCGGCCGACAATACCAAGTGCGAACGCTTCCAATGAAGCACACGCCGCCAAGTCGTCGCGTTGATCCTCTCGCGACTGAGAGATTTCGTACGCTTCCCGATCGTGCTGCATCGAGCGGTGTACAAGGGCCGCACGCAGCCGTCGCAAGCGTCGTTCAAAGTGCCGGAGGTGCTTCGCGCTAATCGTCATTGTCGTTTTCCTCTCACGTTTCTTCGCGCTAATGGCAACACGGTGAGTCGCCACTTTCGAAGTGGCTCCAGATCTAAGCATCTTTATATCGAGACATCTATCTCGATGTGAAGATATTTATTTCGAGGGCCGAACGAGGTACGGCTGGACCGTGCAGGTGCGGTCGGCAGTGGAGTTTAGCGGAAAATCACGAAGGGTAGGAATCGCCTGGAAGCGCGCTGCGCGCCGGCCGCTGACTCTTCTGTGCGTGATGAGCACAGTCTCGTAGCGAGCTGTGAGTGATTTCTAGACAACGCCCGCTTCCTAGAGGCCCGGCCGAAAAGTCAGAGGCACGGTGCGCGGCGGTCTTCGACGGAATCTCACCATTCGTAATCCTCAACGAATCCACCAATTCGCCTGCGAATTCCGAACGGCAATCTTCCGCCGAACTCCACCACTCACCG
>JAJFFE010000135.1 GCA_021776775.1 Planctomycetota bacterium
GACGATCTTCAGATTGCCGTGACCCTCCGTCTTTCCCGAGAGCAGCGAAAACTTTAACTTGGTCGCCTTGCGGACGAGCTTGAGGTTGAACGCCAACTTCTCGACCCCAGCTTCGCGCGGGTAGAGCTTGAACTGAGCACGCAGTCGCGTCTTCTCGGGATCGGCCTGATTGCCGATGACGAGGAAGTACCACTCGTCCTTGCCCTTTTCGACCCAAACGTCGTGCTTGCCCGGCTCCAACCGCTTCTTCCGGTACGAAATCGGATGGCTCGACTCGATCTTCCCCTTGAATCGGGCCAACCAGTCCGCGGCGGCGGACGGATCTTCCCAGTCGCTCTTCGGGGAAGCGACGGCTTCATATCGAACGGTAAAGCCATCGACCTTGGTAACCTCCCCGGCGTTGACGAGGGCGGGAAGGAACGTCGCGAGAAACGCGGCCACGAGAAGCGGTCGTCGTCTTGGTGAGGTTGTGATCATCGAAGTAAGTCCTTTCGAAGGGTTCTGACGGATAGTGGAAGTCGAGATAGGCGGTCTCGACGGGGATCCTCGTGGTTGACCTGCCTGGCGAAGACACACCCCGCACGTTGAGTGTTTGGGTGAAGGGAATCCCCCGTCGATGACTCGCTTGGTGTTACATTCAGGCCTCCTGTATGGTTTCGCCGTAGGCGAGAGATCCGGGAGAAGCGCGCCCGGCTCCACGATCAGCGAGTGCCGCTGACTCGAATCGCTAGGCAACGCGAACACCAACCGAGAACACTCTGTCCAAGATCGCGTCTCGTCAGAGCTAAGGGGCTGAGACGCCCGACTCGTTGCGAAGGAGAACGGTTGCGATGAAGGCCGACCGTCCGAGCGAGGACTCGCCACGAACGCCGTCGAACCCCGACGGCTTGGCGCGCCTGAAGGAAGCCGTCGATCAGCTGCGCACGCCAGGGTCGGGCTGCCCCTGGGACTTGGAACAGACTCCCGAGTCGTTGGTGCCGTACCTCCTCGAGGAAGCACACGAAGCCGCCGAAGCGATTCGCTCCGGCGATATCGATCACAGTCGCGACGAGCTCGGCGATGTCTTGCTGAACGTGTTTCTCCAAGCCCGCCTCGCCGAAGAGTCGGGCTCGTTCACGCTCGATGACATCGGAATGTCAGCGGCCGACAAAGTCGTGAGGCGCCACCCTCACGTCTGGGGCGACGAACGCGGCGCGGACCGCGCGACCATCCGCGAGAATTGGCGAAAGATCAAAGCGCAAGAGTCCGAAGCGGCCGCCGCTCCCGATGGTGTTCCTCGAGACCACGGTGCCGTTCGAGACCAGAGTGTCCTTCGAGAACTTCCGGCTACGCTTCCGGCGCTGATTCGTGCGGTCCGGTCCGGAATGGACGCCGCCCGCATCGGCTTCGACTGGCCGGACTGGAGAGGACCCCTCGCCAAAGTCGAAGAAGAGATCGCCGAAGTGAAAGAAGCGATCGGCGATCCTGCGAAGGCCCACCATGAAATCGGCGATTTGCTCCTGGCGATCACCTCGCTCGCTCGGCATGTCGATGTCGATCCGGAAGGAGCGTTGAACGCCGCACTGGTCCGGTTTGCCCGTCGCTTCCACCACGTCGAAACCGAGGCGAGCCGACGTCAGTTGCGAGACCTCGACAGCTTGGAGGCTCTATGGCAGGACGCTAAACGCGGCGAGTCCGGCCAATCTTGACCCCCGCCGATGTCACCGGTACTTTCCGTCCCCCTTCTGCCGCCCGGTTTGGGCCCAGAACAAGACTGACTTCACCCACACCCTGCACGAGAGTCGATCCATGCCAGGCGCTCGCGACAATTCGTTCCAAGGCTTGATCCTCAGGCTCCAGCACTACTGGGCCGACCAGGGTTGCGTGATCCTCCAGCCGTACGACATCGAGATGGGAGCTGGGACGTTTCATCCGGCGACCACCCTGCGGAGTCTTGGGCCACAGCCGTGGCGAGCCGCGTACGTGCAACCGTCGCGTCGCCCCGCCGACGGACGCTACGGGGAAAACCCCAACCGCCTGCAGCACTACTACCAGTTCCAAGTCATCCTCAAGCCGTCGCCGACCGACCTTCAGCAGCTCTACTTGGATAGTTTGCGCGAGCTCGGTATCGACTCGGCTCAGCACGATCTCCGATTCGTCGAAGACGACTGGGAAAGTCCGACGCTCGGTGCGTGGGGACTGGGGTGGGAAGTGTGGTGCGACGGGATGGAAGTGTCTCAGTTCACCTACTTCCAGCAGGTGGGTGGGTTCGAGTGCAACCCGGTGTCGGGTGAGCTGACCTACGGCCTCGAACGACTCGCCATGTACATCCAGGGCGTCGAGAACGTGTACGACCTCGACTTCAATGGGCGCGGCGTCAAATACGGCGACGTGTTCCATGAAGCGGAGCGGCAGTACTCCCACTACAACTTCGACGTCGCCGATACTGAAATGCTCTTTCGACACTTCGTCGACGCCGAAAAAGAGTGCGCGCAGATATTGGAGCGTGAGTTACCGCTTCCCGCATACGACCAATGCATCAAGGCGAGCCACGCCTTCAACCTGCTCGACGCGCGCGGCGTCATCTCCGTGACAGAGCGCGCCGCCTACATCGGACGCGTCCGGGCGCTGGCGAAGAGTTGTTGCGAACAGTGGCTCGCCCACGTCACCGCAACGTCGAACACCGCACAGTCGAGCACTGCACCGTCGAGCGAGGGGGCCTAGTCGTGGCAAATCTACTGTTGGAGCTATTCAGTGAAGAGATCCCGGCCCGCATGCAACAGCGTGCCGCCGACGAACTCGGCCGTCTGGTCGGCGAAAAATTGAAAGCGTCCGAACTCGAGTTCGAGTCGTTGACGACCGACGTGACCCCGCGTCGCCTGGTACTTCGTGCAACCGGACTGCCACTCTCGCAGCCCGACACGAAGACCGAACGCAAGGGGCCGCGAGTGGGCGCCCCCGAGAAGGCGATGCACGGTTTCCTGAAGTCGGTCGAAAAGAGCATCGACGAAGTCGAACAACGTGAGACCGCCAAAGGCACGTTCTACTTCGCCGTCGTCGAGCGGCAGGGACGTCCCGCCTCGGAAGTCCTGGCCGAAGTTTTGTCCGAAGCGGCCGCATCTATCTCGTGGCCGAAGTCGATGCGCTGGGGAGACCACGACCTCCGCTGGGTTCGCCCTCTGCACTCGATCGTCTGTCTCTTGGACTCGGACGTCGTGCCCGCTCGCGTCGGCCACATCGAAGCCGGCCGGGTGACGCAGGGTCACCGCTTCCTGGCCCCGGAGCCGTTCGAAGTCGCTCACGCCGACGAGTACGGGCCGGCCATCGCGCAACGCTATGTCGTGTTGTCGTCTAGCGAGCGTCGCGCACAGATTCACCGAGACGCACTGGCGCTGTGTGCCGCCGAAGGGCTGACGCTGGTCGAAGACGACGCGCTTCTCAGCGAAGTCGCCGGACTCGTCGAGTACCCCAACGTCTTGCTGGGGACGATTGACAAGGCGTTCATGAACGTCCCGGCCGAGATCCTCACCACCGCCATGCGGTCGCACCAGAAGTACTTCTCGCTGAAGACGTCGGACGGGTCGCTGGCGGCTCGGTTCATCGTCGTCTCCAACATGAAAACCACGGACAAGGGCAAGCAGGTCGTCGCCGGAAACGAAACGGTACTCCGAGCACGCCTAGCCGATGCGAAGTTCTTCTGGGACACCGATCTCAGGCGAACCCTCGAGAGTCGCGTTGCAAAGCTAGACACCATCGTCTTCCAGGCGAAGTTCGGCGACGGGGCCGACCGCATGTCGCACAAGATCGAACGAATTAGATCACTCGCCCAGGGGCTGAGCGACGCTGCGGGCGCCGACGCCACACAAGCGGACCGAGCGGCGCTGCTCTGCAAAGCCGATCTCGTTTCGGACGTCGTATATGAGTTCCCCGAACTCCAAGGACTCATGGGACGGTACTACGCCGAACACGACAACGAATCGTCCGCGGTCGCTCACGCCATAGCGGATCACTACTCGCCGCTCGGCCCCGGCGACGCCTGTCCCTCGGCCCCGACCTCAATCGCAGTCGCCCTCGCCGACAAGATCGACTCCCTAGTCGGGTTCTTTGCAACCGACCAAAAGCCGACCGGTTCGAAGGATCCGTTCGCGCTGCGGCGGTCAGCCCTCGGCGTGCTTCGACTCTTGCTGGAAAACGACGTTCGGCTCTCGCTGCGTCACGTGTTTTCTCTAAGTCTGAAAACGTACCCAGAACGAATCGCGGGTGCGGACGACGTGGCCGACGACCTGCTCAGCTTCTTCGCGGATCGACTGATCGTGCATCTGCGAGAGCAGGGAGTTCGGCACGACTTGGTTCGCGCTGTCTTCTCGGCGGGACGTGACGATGACCTAGTTCGCCTCGTCAGGAAGACGCGAGCACTCGAAGAGTTCTTGAAGGGTGACGACGGCGCGAACTTGCTGGCCGGTTACCGGCGGGCAAGCAACATCGTCAAGATCGAGGAGAAGAAGGACGGCACGACCTACGACCAGGCGCCCGACCCGGCGTTGCTCGAGGACGGACCGGAGCGTGCGCTCCACGACGTGCTCACCCAGGCAGGAGGATCGATCGCGCAAGCCCTCGAGGCTGAGGACTTCGAATCAGCCATGACCACGTTGGCCGGCCTGCGTCAGCCCATCGACACCTTCTTCGACGACGTGATCGTCAACGACAAACGCGCAGAGATTCGCGCTAACCGACTGCGAATCCTCGGATCGATCCGCGCCTCGCTCGCCGCGGTCGCGGACTTCGGGGTCATCGAAGGGTGAGATCGGACCGACGCTACATCGCCCCCGTGCGATAGCAGTAGATTTTGTACGGTGTCGTCACCAGCACCTCTCGCTCGAGAATAGTGATGGTGACGTTGCGATCTCTGTCATGGACCGCGGTGGGCATCGACGCGTCGAGTTCGGGTCGCAGATCGACGTCTTGAAACTCGTTCTCCATATCGAAGACCATCAGACGTAGGCCGCCGCTCGTCGCGTAGAGCAGGCCCCGCTCGCACAGAACCGGCCGGCCGATACAGCGAGAGAACAGTCGTCGACGCTTGAGTGTGGTCTGAAAGTCGTCGACCGGGGTCACCAACACCTCGCTGTCATCGGTGTAGACCAGGTACCCCTTCCATGTCCCGAGCAGCCGGTTGGTCTCGGCACGTGGTTCTGCTGTTTCAAGCACTTCCCCCGTCCCGCGATCGACGGCGATCACTTGGCGACTATCTTGAGACACGAACAGTACTCGATCTTTCGCCACGATCGGATCGGCGTGATCCCAGTACACCGGAGGATCGTACGGATGCGGCATGCTTCGTCGGCGCCACGTGAGCTTGCGCGCCGATCGCACCGGAAAGTACTCGGTCAGCCACTCGAGGGTGCCGCTGCCCAACGTGACCGCGGCGACCGCGCCCATGTTGGTCGAGGCGTAGACGGTGTCATCAGCAATGGACAGTTGACCGAGGAACGGCTCGCACGCCATGAATCCAAACCGCGTCAACTCGACTTGGTTCGAGACGAGCAAGGTTCGAAAACGTAACGCGCCCGTACGCCGGTCGAAGCAGCAAAGGTAGACATCCGTGTAACCCGACCAAAGCCAACCGAGCGCGAGCACCTCATCTCCCACCACGAGCGGCTTCGAGTTGAAGCTGAGCGGACGAACGCGGGGATCCGGATGTTGATGCGTATCCCACACCACACGGCCATTCAACTCTCGCTTCTCGCCCCACCAGTGACGCAGCGTGAGCGAGCGACGCGGAATGGAAACCTCCTGCTTGCCGCCTCGTCTCCCGTATCCCTTTTCTGGATTTCGCCACGCGACATAGCTCGTCAGGAAGCCACCGTCCGACATGACCAGCGGAGTCAGCCGTAAGTTCTCGCTGACCTCCGTCGCGTCATCCCCGGACAGGGTCGCTACCGGCTTCCCACAGACATTGCGGTCGAAGTCGTGCGGATAGTGCCCCCCGTGGCCGATCGCGCGACCATACGCCAAGTCGAAGATGTCCATGCCGCTGAACATCGGGACGACCACTCGTCGGTCGTAGACCGCGGGCACGACGCTGTAGGGTACGTCCCCATCGTTTGCGAATCGGCCGCGGGCGGCGGTTTGTCGCTGCCAGGAGAGTTCAACGCTGCCGTGCGCCAGAGGAACTCGCGGAAGCTCCGGGGTAACTTTGGAGACACTGGATGTCGCGCGCGCTTGCCGACGATCAAGAGTCGATCGCAACCCCGGCCACAAGGACGCGGTGGTCACGGTAGAAGGCGTCGCCGCCGCGGTGGTGCTAGCGTCGTCCGGACGCGCGCCACCAGATGCAACAGCGTCGCCCGCCGCACCTTTGACACCGCCACTCTTCTTGGCACTCTTCCCGCTCTGGGTTTCGGCGTACTCGTCGTCGTAGAGTTCGACTCGCGCGTTGAGCATGCGGCGAAACTCCGACCAGATCTTCCGTGCTCGCTCCGGTCGCCCTCGCTCGAAAAAAATGTCCGCGGCGGTCATCGCCGAACGTGCACCGCTGGTCGTCGCGGGATACCGCTGATAACACTCGAGCAGTCCCCAAGGGTCGCGCTCTCGAATGGCGCGTTCGCGTTGCGCTTGGGCGAGTGGCTCGAACCGGTCGCGGTATATGGCCAACACTTCGGGGGGAAGAGTGAGTAGGACTCGACGGAGTTCACGACGAGCGGGCACGTTGACACGGTACGAGCCGGGCTTGTCGAAACGGTTGGGCCGGATCAACTTCTGTTCGAGTTGCTGATCGTCGAGGAGTTTCTGGAAGTCGACGAGCCCCGGGACGATCTGCCCCTCCGCCATCCGGGAGAGCGCCTTGCTAGCCGCGACTTGGGCACGACTGTCGAGCGCCGATAGGTACGCTTCTCGACGGGTCGATGGGTCGTCTGTTTGACGTGCAGCGACGGGAGCACCGCTCGTCGTGGTCAAACCAATCGCGAGAATAGCCACGACGAGAAGCGCGGTCAGCCGCGCGCGGCCGCGCTCACGCGTCGAGGCGGCGATCGCAATCTCCTCCTTCGGCAGTGCCTGGTTTGATGCGGGGGTCTCGCGAGCCGACGTGGCAGCAGGATTCCTCAAACGGTTGCTCCCTCAGGTGTGGACGAGCGGACGTGGCGGTCGCGGGCACCCCATGGTACTCCTCACACAGTCGACCGCAAATGCAGAGAGGGCTGTCCGTCGCATCCGTCAGGTCAGCCCGGCGCGAATTGGGGGTGCAACTCCTGATGCAGGCGGCATACTGGCGAGCGGCAGCCGTGGGTCACGGGTGGCGATCTCGCCGGCAGGGTCGGCGCAACTCGGGAGGACGACATGGGACCGGACACTCAATCCACGGCAGACGACCACCGCCTTGCAGCCGAACTGCCGCAGCGGGTGGACGAGCTTCGCACACGGCTCGCGACTCGCATCGTCGGTCAGGAAGAAACGATCCGTCAGCTGTTGATCGCGTTCTTCGCCGGTGGCCACGTGCTCGTCACCGGGGTGCCGGGGCTCGCGAAGACGCTCATGATCAGCACCCTCGCCGAGCTGTTCGACCTGAATTTCTCCCGAATCCAGTTCACTCCCGATCTGATGCCCTCGGACATCACCGGTACCACGATCATCGTCTACGACGAGTCCAGCGGAAAGCGCGAGTTCAAGTTTCGCGGCGGGCCGATCTTCACCAATCTACTTCTGGCCGATGAGATCAACCGCACACCTCCGAAAACGCAAGCCGCACTACTCGAAGCGATGGAAGAGTACCAAGTGACCGTCGGTGGCGACGGCCATGTCGTCGAACGACCGTTCTTCGTGCTCGCGACCCAGAATCCGATCGAACAAGAGGGAACGTACCCACTGCCGGTCACGCAGCTCGATCGATTCATGTTTCAGATCAACATGGACTATCCCGACGAGGAGACCGAGTTCGAAGTGATGGCGACCACCACCGCGCGCAACGCAGAACCGATCGCGTCGGTGTTGTCTAGAGAAGAAGTCACCGCGCTGTTGGGTGTGGCCAAGCGAGTTCAGATTCCCGAAGCCATCGTCGCGCGAACCACGCGCTTGGTGCGCGCTACCCGAACCGGCGACGAGCCAAAGGCGATGGACGGCGCGACCGGAGCGGCAACCGCGACCGCGCAAGAGTTTCTCAGTTGGGGAGCTGGACCCCGCGCGGTGCAAGCGGTCCTCGGCGCTGCGCAAGCAGCGGCAGTTCTCGCCGGCCGCAACGTCGTCAACAACGACGACTACGAAGAGGTCCTCCTGCCGTCACTCCGACACCGCATCATCCTCAGCTACCATGCGGAGGCGGAGAAAGTTAAGCCCGACGATGTCATTCGAAAGATTCGAATCGAGATCGGAGACGGCGGGACGCTTTCGACCGAAGCGGCTCCAACCAAACTCGGACGCTTCGCGCGCTTGCTCAAAGTCATCGGGGATCCTTCACCGAGGATCAAACGCAAGGCCTAGCGCGAACTCTAGCGAGTATTGCGTAGTACGAACGCGATGACGTCTTTCGCACACGAGTGGCAGTAGCCGTATCGGGAGTTCATGGTGTCGAGTGCTTCCACGACCTGCGCCTGTTCCGTCGAGGACAAGAACTCGAAGTCGTCGGATCCCTGCCGCAGCATGTTGTTCTCGACGCCTCGCAAGACCCGATCCCGCTCGCTGTAGAAGCTCTGCTTGAGCGTGTTGTAGACGTCGGGAAACAACGTGTCGTAGCGGATCGGCTCGTGCGGATTGTCGAGCGAGTACGCCGCGATCTTCGTCATCAGATTCGAGCGATACATTTCGATAGACTCGTTGATGTTCATGAGCCCTTCGATCCGCCCCATCAAGTCTTCGGACGCTTCGACGTATTCGCTACGGGCCGGGAGGTACAACTTCTCGCCGAGATCGAACGCCTTCACATGGTGGAAGTACTCCTCGAAGATGCGTTCGTACTCTTCCTCGTCGACGAGGCCGATCGAGGCGTAGACTTCCTGAACGACCGTCGCGAGGTAGTACTGCTTGACGTCCTCGATAGCGCGCAAGCAATCGTTGTAACCATTGTCGACAGGAATACGCAGGAACTCGTAGAGAGAGACATCCTTCGTCAGCTTGTCGAGTTGTTCGAGCACCGCCATCGGCGTCAAACAACCGTAGCTTCGATTCTCGGCCGCGTCGGCGAGTAGCCCCAGCATTTCCCGCGGCGACGCCCCTCGTCGGCCTTCGTACTCGGCGCCCACGATGCCTTCGAACTCGGACTCGGTGTCGTCGAGTTCTTCACGAATCCGGCGGATGTTGTTGAGCAACAGCTTTCGCTCGGAGTCCTTGAGGTGCAGCGGAATCTCGTTGTGGTCGTAGAGCATCGCCTTCTCGAGTGGAGTCAATCGAGCGACGAGCGGGGCGAGATCCGGTGAGTAGTTCTTGGCCGAGGGGCGACGAAGTCGCGTCAGTACGGCCCACAGCGCCGCGACGGTCGCCGTGTGCGGAGTCACATGCCGCCCACGTGAGTAGTAGCCGATATGCCGCTGGTACAGCTCGGCCTCCCGCGAGTAGCGCAGCAGGTACGGCACCGGGATCAGTTCGATGCGCCCCTTGAACGACGGAAAGTCGGTCGAGCGCTTGAAAAGCGACAAATGCTTCTCGTTCGCCGTGCCGGTCATGACCAGGTCGAGATACCCTGTGTATCCCGACAGGTTGATTGTGCCCTTCTCCGACGTCGTCAGCAGGTACTTGTTGGTCTCGAGCGGACGCTTGAGGAAGTCCGAGTACTCGACCACCCCGTGGTTGGCGTCGACCAAGTCGCCGAACGCCTCGATCAAGAGGCTGCCTTGCAGCACTCCGGGCAGCGTCATCGACGGTTCGTAGTGGCTCGGTCGGCTGCCAGCGTCGACGTTCCCTTGCGGCTCGATGGAAATCGCACCGGTCCGGTAGCGGCTCGAGATGAAATACCGCTGGACCTGGACGTGCTTCACGACCTGCTTCCAATCGCCGTGGTAACCCGTCATCAGCGAGTCGTAGATGCGCTTCGACTTCGGCGACAGGTCGCCGCCGAGGAAATACTCGTAGTTCAGCGAAGCGACGCGCTCGCGGTCCGGGTGATCCGCCAAGGCGCGATCGATGAATGCTTGCCGTTCTTCTCTCGGAATCAGAAAAATCGGCGGATCACGTAACTCGCACGGAATCCGACACGACGTGTCCTTGGTGTCGAGATACGCGTAGGTGTCCGTCCGTTGTGGAGCGAACTCGTCCTCGGCGTCGAATCCGATCCGCTCCAATTTCTCGTCGCGCTCGGCGAACATCCAGTTGAACCGGTAGAGGATCCCCTCGTCCTGACGGCTGTATTCCTCGAGGCCCGCGAGAATGAGGCCGATGATCGTCGACTTACTCGAACCGTTCGGGCCGTGCAGCAGGAGCATTTTCTCCGACCGACCGCGATGGGCAAACTGCTGAAGCTGCCGGACGATGGCGTTCTGAACTCGCTCTTGTCCGACCAGGGGCTCGATCTCCAGATCGAATTCGGCATCGAAGAGCTTCCAACGGCGGTCTTTGAGCCCGACCCGTTCGGCTTCCTCGTATCCGAAGTAATTGATCATATCGAGGGTGTATTGCGCGGAATTCCGGAGATACGAATACGGGTTCTCACAGAACGCCGCCATGTACTCCGAGAAGCTCTTGAGGCTGCGACGCGCTTGGAACGTCTCGCGGCTGCGAGACTCGATTTCGTCGAGGTAAGACTCGAGATCCATGGGCTCCTCCGACCGGAGGGGCGCGACCTGCGCTATCGAGCCATTTCGGCTCCCCTCCAACTCGTTCTTCGGCTCATTTGGGTGGGGTCCGTAGTCCCTGCCGAAGACTCGACTGTAGTGGTCGGGAGCGAGATTCGCTAGCAGCGTCGTCCGGCCTTTCCCAGCTGGGAGTCGTTGGTTATAGTCACCCGCCCGCCGCCAACGACACCTCTGAACAACGCGCCTGCGTCGGAAACCCCAAGCGGTCCGATCGGGCCCGATGTCGTTCGCTCAAACCTCGCCAAGTTCGTCGTGGCCAGGTACCCACCGGTACTTGGGTCTAGACGCAGGGCTGATCCGCCGGTCGCAGCTTGCGTGGGCGGCCTTGAGTGGCGAAAGCGTGGGCGTTGGCATAGCACGAAACTAACATCTGACGAAACCTAGACCGACGCTGATCATTCTCGGTGCCGGACAGGACTGGAGTCGTCGAAACGCAAACTCACGCGTAGACGACGCACGAGGAGACGATGGCGAAAAGACTTTCGGCGGAGCCGGACGACGACTCGAGGGTCGTGCGTAAGAAAAAAAAGAAGAAAAAGAAGATCCGCCGTCACTCGGACGTCACCGTCGAACCGGCCCCGGCGTCCAACGGCGCCGGCAGCGCTGGCACGCCCCGCAAAAAGGGCGTGTACGACGAAAGCGCGATCCAGACGCTCGACGCGCTCGAGCACATCCGCTTGCGGACCGGCATGTACATCGGCCGCATCGGCGACGGTAGCCATCCTCAAGACGGTATCTACGTCATGCTCAAGGAGGTCATCGACAACGGGATCGATGAGTTCATCATGGGGCACGGCAAGAAGATCCAGATTGATCTCGACGAATCCGGCATGACGGTACGCGACTTCGGCCGCGGGATCCCGCTCGGGAAAGTGGTCGAGTGCGTCTCCCAGATCAACACCGGCGGCAAGTACAACGACGACGTCTTCCAGTTCTCGGTCGGCCTCAACGGCGTCGGCACCAAAGCGGTGAACGCCCTCTCCTGCGATTTCGAGGTTCTGAGCTGGCGCGAAGGCAAGTACAAGCAAGCGAAGTTTCAGCGCGGCGTCCTGGTCGACGAAAAAAACGGGCGCAGCTCTGAGGTCAACGGAACCTTGGTGCGCTTCCAACCGGATACCGAGATCTTTGCTCGCTTCGATTGGAACGAAGAATACATCTTCGAACGGCTGCACTACTACGCCTACCTCAATACCGGCCTCGAGCTGGTCTTCAACGGGAAGCGTATTCGTTCGAAGCGCGGGCTGCGCGATCTCCTCAAAGCGGAGATTGGCGATCAAGAACCGCTCTATGACATCATTCACCACAAGGGCGACCGCCTGGAGTGGGCCTTCACCCACGTCAACAGCTACGGCGAATCGTATTTCAGTTTCGTCAACGGCCAATACACGAACGACGGCGGAACGCATCAGAGCGCGTTTCGCGAAGGTGTGCTCAAGGGTATCAACGAATACGTCGGGAAGAACTTTGCCGGTGAAGACGTGCGCGACGGCATGATCGGCGCCGTTGCCATCAAGCTGCAAGATCCGGTGTTCGAGAGCCAAACCAAGAACAAACTCGGATCGACGGACGTCCGCGCCTGGATCGTGCAAGAAGTTCGGCAGCAGGTCGTCATCTGGTTGCACAAGCACAAGGTCGCCGCCGACGCGATGCTCGCGAAGGTCCGCGACAACGAGCTAATGCGCAAAGAGCTTTCGGCCTACAAGAAGGAGGCGAAGGACCGGGCCAAGAAGGTCGCGATTCGCATTCCGAAGCTCACCGACTGCAAGTACCACTTCGACGATCCGAGTCGCAGCAAGGGACGTGGCGACGAGACAACGATCTTCCTAACGGAAGGAGACTCGGCCGGCGGAGCGATGGTGCAGTCCCGCGACGTTTACACGCAGGCGATCTTCAGCCTGAAGGGCAAGCCGCTCAACGTCTACGGCCTGAAGCGCGATGCGATCTATCGCAACGAAGAGCTCTACAACATCATGCGCGCGCTCGGAATCGAAGACAGCCTAGAAGGCCTCCGCTACAACCGTGTCGTTATCGCGACCGACGCCGACGTCGACGGCATGCACATTCGTAACCTGCTGCTGACCTACTTCCTGAAGTACTTCGAGGAGCTCGTCGGCAAGGGACACGTCTACATCCTAGAAACGCCGCTGTTCCGCGTTCGGAACAAGAAAGAGAAGCGCTACTGCTACACCGAAGCGGAACGCGAATTGGCGTTCGAGGAGATCTCCAACCCCGAGATCACCCGCTTCAAGGGCCTGGGTGAGATCGGACCGAAGGAGTTCGGTCAGTTCATAGGAGAGTCGATTCGCTTGGTCCCGGTGAACTACCGAGACATCAGCGAGGTCGATCGCTGCTTGACGTTCTTCATGGGCAAGAACACCCCGGAGCGGCGCGACTTCATCGTCGAGAACCTCGTCACCGATCTCGCTTGAAACTTCTTAGACTTCACCTTCTGCAACGGTAGGAATCATGGTCAGCCTCGAGCCTCTCATGAGGCAGAACTTCATCGAGTACGCGTCGTACGTGATTATGGACCGAGCGATCCCGGATCTTCGCGACGGCTGCAAGCCAGTCCAGCGTCGTATCCTGCACACCTTGTCCAAAGTCAATGACGGGAAGTTTCACAAGGTCGCCAACATCATCGGCGAAACCATGAAGCTGCACCCGCACGGAGACGCCTCGATCGGCGACGCCCTCGTCGTCTTGGCCAACAAGAAATACTTCATTGAGCGCCAGGGGAACTTCGGAAACACGATCACCGGACACCGCTCAGCGGCGGCCCGGTACATCGAATGTCGACTGACGCCGCTCGCTCTCGACACGATGTTCAACAAGGCGTTGACGACGTTCGAGCCTAGCTACGACGGCCGAAACCAAGAGCCGGTCTGCCTACCGGCCAAGCTCCCAGTGATTTTATTACTCGGCACCGAAGGCATCGCCGTCGGCATGGCGACCAAGATTCTGCCCCACAACTTCGTCGAGCTGTTGCGAGCCCAGATCTCCATCCTTCGCAACAAGCCGTTCCAGATCTACCCGGACTTCCCATCGGGCGGCGTCATGGACGTCTCCGAGTACAACGACGGACTCGGTAAGGTCAAAGTCCGCGCGAAAGTTCGCGCCACAGACGACAAGACCGTGGTCATCAGTCAGATCGCCTACCAAACGACGACTGAGAGCTTGATCGCCAGCATCGAAAATGCGGCGCAGAAGAATAAGATCAAGGTCACCGGCATTCAGGACTACACGACGGACCGCGTGGAGATCGAAGTCAAACTGACCCGCGGCGTCTACGCCGATGAAGCGATTCCGCAGATGTTCGCCTACACCGACTGCGAAGTGAGCCTCTCGAGCAACATCGTCGTGATCCAGGACCAAGCACCAAAGTCTGTCACCGTCAGCGATACGCTGCGGTTCCTGACCAAACAGCTCGTGGCTCAGATCCAGGCGGAACTCGAACACGAACTCGGTCAACTCCACGACAAGCATCACTGGTTGACGCTGGAGCGCATCTTCATCGAGAACCGGGTCTACAAGAAGATCGAGACGGCAAAGACTGCCGAAGCCGTATTCAAGGCGGTGTGGGCCGGCATGCACGAGTTCGAGCTACTCTTCGTGCGACCCATGGCCGACGAGGACGTCGAACGATTGCTGAAGATCCAGATCCGACGGATCTCGGCCTACGACATCAATAAGAGCCGCAAGGACGAGAAGGACGTCCTCCGCGCGATCAACGAAGCCGAGAAGAAGCTCGCTCGGATCAACCACACGACGATCAAGTACCTCGAAGGTCTGATCGAAAAGTACGGCAAGGACTACCCGCGTCAAACGCAGATCGCCACATTCGAGTCGGTCGACAAGAAGGCGGTCGCGCGTCAGAACATCCGCATGAGCTACGATCCCGAGACCGGCTTCTACGGATCCCAGGTCAAGGGCACAAAGCACGTGGTGACCATCAGCGAGTACGACCGCGTGCTGATCGTGGCGAGCGACGGAAGTTACCGGGTAATAGGACCAGCCGACAAACTCCTCGTCGGTCGCGTGATCTACTGCAAGCTCTTCAACCCTGAGAAGGGAGAGGAGTTCACGGTCGTCTATCGCGACAAGACGCGGCAGTGCTACGCCAAGCGGGTTCACATCCTCAAGTTCATCAAGGAACGCGAGTACTACTTGATCAAGAACAAGGAGGGGCGAATCGACCTGTTGAGTCAGGCCGCCGATCCGGGGATTGCCCACCTCAGCTACGCGCCCGCCCCTCGGCAACGCGTAAAAGGCGCGACATTCGACCTCGGCAAGCTGGAGCTGACGAGCCCGAGCGCGCGCGGATCGCGGTTGGCGCCGAAAGCGGTCGCCAAACTGAAGGTACTGCCCCGCGACCGGAAGTAGCGGCGACTCACTCCGCGAGGCGAATTACCGCCTTGCGGCCGAGCCTCAACACGCTCTCTTCCTCGGTCGCGTGGCGGACTTCGTCAAGCGGGAACCACCGGAGGTCGTTCGACTCGTCACTGATCTGCAGCTGTTCGGACTTTGCGCGCAGCAAGAACCGAACGTCGAGGTGATCGTGCGCCGGTTCGGCGCCGCGGTCCGGAATTCGGTGGATATCCAAGTCGAGTGGCTGCGTCGCCGTACCCGCCAAGACGTCGAATTCGTCAATCCCGCTCTCCTCCTGCGCCTCGCGCAGCGCCGCCTGCACGACGTCGCTCTCTCCGTCGACGTGCCCGCCGAGCTGCAGCCAGCGATCGAGCTTCCGGTGATGAGTCAGAAGCGCCTGCGTGCCATCGGGTGAAACGATCCACGCCGAGGCGGTGATGTGGCCGAGCACACAGGTCCGTTCCAGGCAGTCCGGATGCTCGTTCACAAACGCCGTGAACCGCTCGACGACCCGCTCCTGCGGGTGAAGCTGGGTGTAGCGTTCCAACAGTGCAAGTAGTGGCTGACGGTGCAAGTGAGCCCTCCGAGGTGAATTGGGCGGACTGAATGGGACGGCTTTGGGCAAGACGGCCGAACCGGACGAGACGGCAGACCTCCGGCCGCAGGGTACGGAGCAGGCGATCGATCCGGGGTCGAACCGTACCCCGGACCCGCCGCCGCGCGGCGGCCATCTTTTCAGCCGGGCGTCTTTGCGGTAGAACGCGCGGCTCGCTGGCACGAATCCGCGCCCTCTCGAGTCGATCAGTCTACAGGAGTGAATCATGGACTTCGAACGGAAGCTCAGCACTTACGCCGACCTCATCGTCAGCCACGGGCTGAACGTCCAGCCGGGTCAGGTCGTCAACATCTCGGCGGAAGTCGTCCACCGCGATCTTGTGCTGGAAATCGTCGAGTCCGCCTACCGACGTGGCGCCAAGTTCGTCGACGTCGATCTGGCCGATCCGCGCATGGCCAAGTCGCGGATGGAGTCGTCCGAGCTCGAGCACCTCGACTTCGTGCCCCGCTACGTGACCGAACGATACAAAGACGTGGTCGACGACGTCGGCGCCAGCCTGAAGCTGATCGGCAGTGAGGATCCTGACATTCTGTCGGACCAGGATCCCAAGCGACTCAACCGCGCCCGGCTCGCCGCACACAAAGCGGTGAAGTACTTCTACGATGAGGGCATCGCTAAGTCGAAAGTTCACTGGACGGTCGCCGCCGCTGCGACTCCCGCCTGGGGACAGAAAGTGTTCCCCGAGCTGGATCCCGCCGAAGCGGAACGTGCACTGTGGGAAGAGATCTTCAAGATCTGTCGCGCCGACAAAGAGAACTGCCTGGAGCTGTGGACCGAGCACAATGCCGCACTCCACAAGCGAGCCAAGGCGGTCACCGAATTCAGCATCAAGGAGCTGCACTTCACGGGTCCCGGTACAGACCTGCGCGTCGGGCTATCCCCTAAGGCAGTCTTCCGCGGTGGATCCGATCGCTCGCCTCGTGACGTCGAGTTCGAACCGAACCTTCCGACCGAGGAAGTTTTCACGACCCCGGACAACCGGGCGACCTCCGGCAAGGTCCGCGCGACCCGACCCTTCCTCGTTACCGGCAAGCTGATCGAAGGGCTCGAGATCGAATTCGAAGACGGCGTGATCACGAATTTCACGGCGGACTCCGGAGCGGACGCCTTCCGTGAATACATCGATTCCGACCCAGGCGGACGTCGACTCGGAGAAGTCGCGCTCGTCGGAATCGACTCGCCCGTGTACCAGAGTGGCAAAGTGTTCCAAGAGATCTTGTTCGACGAGAACGCCGCATGCCACATCGCCGTCGGTCAAGCGTACAAGTTCTGCCTCGACGGTGGCGAGCACATGAAACAGGACGAACTCGACGCACTCGGCTGCAACGAGAGCACGGTCCACACTGACATGATGATCTCTTCCGAAGAGGTCGACGTCACCGCAATCACGTACTCGGATGAGACGATCGATATCATCCGAGGCGGCAACTGGGCAATCTGAGACTCTCATGCTGCGGGCACAAAATCTTACCAAATCGTACGGCGGCCAAGTCCTTCTCGATAACGTCAGCTTCCTGATGAACAAGGGAGAGCGTCTCGGGCTAGTCGGCCGAAACGGGTCCGGCAAGACCACCGTGTTTCGGATGATCCTCGGCGAAGAGGAACCCGACGACGGCGCCCTCGTGCGACCCAAGGGATACACCACCGGACACCTGTCGCAGCACCTCGTCTTTCACGAGCCGACCGTGCTCGCCGAAGCGTGCACCGCCCTGCCCAAATCCGAAGACGGTATAGATCTGACGTACAAGGCGGAGGCTGCCCTCATGGGACTCGGCTTCGAGCGGACCGACTTCGACCGCGCCCCGGGCGAGTTCTCTGGTGGTTACCAGATTCGCATCAACCTGGCGAAGGTGCTGATTTCCGAGCCGAATCTGCTGCTTCTCGATGAGCCGACCAACTACCTGGACATCGTCTCGGTGCGGTGGCTCAAACAGTACCTGCGCAGTTGGCCGGGAGAGTTGGTCGTGATTTCCCACGATCGAGAGTTCCTCGGATCCGTCACGACCCACACCATGCTGATACACAGGCAAGGGTTGCGTCGCATGCCGGGACACATCGAAAAAGTCATCGAGCAGATCGCAACCGAAGAAGAGGTTCACGAAAAGACGCGAGTCAACGAGGGCAAGAAACGTAAGCGGGACGAGCGATTCATCGAACGGTTCCGCTACAAGGCGTCGAAAGCGAAGGCGGTTCAGTCGCGGATCAAGGCGCTCGATCGCAAGGGCCAAACGGAAGCGCTGTCCAACGAACGCACGCTCGAGTTTCGGTTTCGACCGGAGCCCTTTCACGCGCCAAACGTGCTCAAGGCGAAGGGGCTGTCCTTTCACTATCCGGACGGCCCGACCATCGTCGACAACTTGACTGTCGACGTGTCCAAGGGCGATCGCATTGCGGTGATCGGTAAGAACGGTAGGGGAAAGACAACCCTGCTCAACTTGCTCGCCGGAGAGTTGACGGCGCAACAGGGTCAGGTGACGCTTCACCCGGCGGTACGCCAAGCGTACTTCGGGCAGACCAACATCGACCGACTCGACCACAAGCAAACGGTCGAAGACGAGATCCTCTCCGTGCACCCGGATCACAACCGATCCGCCGCGCGTGGGATCTGCGGACTGATGATGTTCGAGGGTGACCTCGCCATGAAGAAGGTCGCCGTGCTGTCGGGAGGCGAACGCAGTCGCGTGCTTCTCGGCAAGATCTTGGTGAGCCCGTCAAACCTACTCCTGCTCGATGAGCCGACCAACCACTTGGACATGGAGTCGGTCGAGTCGCTGCTCGAAGCGATCGAAGAGTTCCCTGGCGCCGTGATCCTCGTGACGCACAGCGAGATGATCCTCGAACGCATCGCCAACCGACTGATCATTTTCGACCGCGGTAAGTCGACCCTGTTCGAGGGCGGCTACCGTGACTTCCTCGACCGCGTCGGGTGGGAGGGCGACGAGACGGCTGCGCCGAAGAAGGCCAAGAACAAAGCGGTCAGTCGCGCTGGGTTGGAAAGCGACGCCACCGGCTCGGCCGCTGCCGCCGCCCCGTCCGCTCCCGCGAAGCCGAGGATTCCGCAGAAGGAACGTCGCCGACTGCGCGCGGCCATCGTCTCCGAGCGATCGAAAAAAACGGGAGACTTGAAGAAGCGCAGCGAGCGACTCGAGCAGAAAATCGTGCGACTTGAACAAGATATCGAGGATCTCAACCAGGAGATGATCAAGCTCGCCAACGGCGGCTCACAGGCGCGCTTGGCCGACGCCGGCAAGGAAGCGAAGAAGAAGCAGTCGACCGTCGACAAGACGTTCAGCGAACTCGAGACCTTGACGGACCAGATCGATCGCATGAACCAAGAGTTCGAATCGCGGTTGGCCGAACTCGAGAACTGAGAGTCCGGTTCGCGCTCGACGGCTGCTGAAAGCCGGGTACGCCCAACAGCGGCGATCAGCGCGCACTTCAACCGAAACACCGTCCTACCGAAACAGTGCCTGCCCCGTGTTCAGGAACCACGCGACCGCGATACCTGCCCACTTGAAGAGTGCCTCGCTGCCGCCGAAGAAGAACACGGCCATCAACGCGAAGAACGAGTACTGCCCCACTTCGGGCTGCGCGTAGAAACGTGCCGCCGGTCGCCACAAGCCGGCCAAGACCTTCGATCCGTCGAGCGGCGGAATGGGCAGCAAGTTCAGCAGCAACAAGACCATGTTGAGCTGGGCGCCAATTTCGAGAAACAGCATGACCTTGTCGCGCAGGCCGTACTCGGCACCCCGCTCGGTTACCAGAACGACGACCAGCCACGCCGACGCGGCGAGAAACGCCAGCAACAGGTTCATGACGGGACCGGCGACGGCGACCAGGGCGTCTCCCTTCGCCCCGTGACGGAAGCGCCGCGGATTGACCGGCATCAATCCCCACGCGATCCCGATGATCAGGAACACGATGATCGACGTCATCCCCATATGTACGATGGGGTTCCACGTCATCCGGTTCATGCGGATCGGAGTATCATCGCCCTCCCAGATCGCGGCCCAGCCGTGAGCGAGCTCATGAAGGCTGATCGAGAAGAACACCCAGAATGTCCAGCTCAAGACGAACAAGAGACCATTCGGGCTTTGCAGATAATCGGCAATCCACCAGTGCACTCTACGTCTCCAACCGTGTCCGAATCCGCTAACTCTGCGACGCGCCGGTCATCGCTCCGGCCGTGGCCGTTCTACCCGGAATCACTCCCGCGTCAACCGAAGCGTTGATAGGATCTTGGCGACGAGAGAGGACCGATTGATGATCGAAGCGTTGCGTTGGGTCGGCGACCGTGATGGCCACGTATCCATGATCGACCAGACCCGCCTTCCCGACGTGTTGATCGATCTGGAGATCACGAATCCAGACGACATGATTGCCGCCATACGCCGGCTCTCGGTGCGCGGCGCCCCGGCGATCGGAGTGGCCGCCGCTTACGGCGCCTGCCTGGCGACGCGCGGTCTCACCGACGCGGTGGAAGTCCGGGCGGCGCTCGACCGCGAACTTCCGAAGATCCGCGACTCACGCCCCACCGCCGTCAATCTGCACCACATGGTCGACCGCATGCGTCGCTTGATCGACGCCAGTGATCTCACCGGCTGTGAACTGCGCGATCGCCTGCTTCAGGAAGCGTGTTCCATTCAAGCGGAGGACCGAGAGCTCTGCCTGATGATCGGTCGCGCTGGGGCCGCGCTCGTCAAGGACGGCGGACGTGTCCTCACCCACTGCAACGCCGGTGCACTCGCCACGGGTGGTCAGGGCACGGCGCTTTCGGTCTTCTACGCCGCAAAAGACGCCGGCCGCCGTTTCGAAGTGGTCGCCGACGAAACGAGACCGCTCCTGCAAGGGGCGCGACTGACGGCGTGGGAGCTACAGAAGGCAGAGATTCCGGTGACCGTGATCTGCGACAACGCGGCCGGCCACCTCTTCGCCCGCGGTGAGATCGACTTGGTCGTGACCGGCGCCGATCGCGTCGCGAGTAACGGCGACGCCGCCAACAAGATCGGCACCTACACCGTCGCCTGCTTGGCCCAGCTCCACAACGTTCCGTTTTACATAGCCGCGCCGTCGACGACGTTCGACTTCTCGCTCGCCACCGGCGCCGAGATCCCCATCGAGGAGCGCTCCGGCGACGAAGTGTGGCGCGTCTCCGGAAGCGGTCCGATCCCCGACGGCGTCAAGGTGCGCAACCCGGCGTTCGACGTGACGCCCGCTTCCATGGTCAAGGGTTGGATTACCGAAAAGGGAATCATTCAGCCGCCGTTCGCCGAGATTCGACCGGAGGCGACGCGATGAAGCGATGGTCACTCTTCGTGTTCGTGTGGGCTCTCTCCGCAACCGGCTGCAGCACCGTGGGATTCAAGGCGGTACGATTCAACGAGCGTCAACGACTCGACGATCGCGTCATGACCTTCGATCACGACGAACTCGAAGCGGAGATGATCGGACACGTGCTCGCGCCCCGAGAGGGGTCGGTCGGAGGTTTCTCAGCAATCGGCGCCGGGGGTTGCGGATGCTTCTGAGAGGTTGGCTCGAAACCGGCGCGGCCCGTCTTGTTGTGTTCCTGATCGTGCTGATCTCGACCGTGATGCTCTCGACAACGATCGGCCACGCGCAAGATCAAAACGGCGTCACCGATCCTGGTGTGGAGTCGGCGCTCGACGAGTCGGATCGCGCCCTGCAAGACCCGACGGCGCTCGACGACTTCTTCTCGTTCAAAGGGTTGATCTACCGACAGCAAGACACGGGCAACGGCGGTAACCCGTTGGTCGACGAAGACACCAGCGTCATCGAAGGTATCTTGCTGTTGAGAAAGTCCATCTCGTCGAACGATACGGTTCACCTGCGACTGCTCGGCGACGTGATCTCCGCGGCGTCGCAACGCGAAGTGGAACGCAACTCGGGCATGATGATCTCGGGTGCGACCGAGATTCACCCTTTTCGCTTCGACGTCGGCGGAGGCGCAACGCACGACTTCGGTCCGTTCGATCTCGGGATTTCGGGAAGCTTCGCTCAAGAGTACGCCTACCGTTCGCACGGCTTCGGCGCCAAGTCGACCGTTCGGCTGTTCGAGAACTCGACGTTGGTCACGCTTCGCGGACAGGCCTTTGGCGACACCGTGCGCACCATCGGATTCGACGGCTCCGTGGGTAACGACGCCAGCAAGGAAACGCTCACCGGCGAAGTCGGGGTTGTGCAGACGGTGACGCCGCGATCCCACCTGAACTTCGTCTACAGCTTCACCCGACAGCGCGGCTTCCTGGAAACGTCGTTCAACTTCGTTTTCGCGGGCGGCGTTCAACAGTCCGAAGTGATGCCCGATCGGCGCTACCGACAGTCGTGGACCCTCCGCTACAAGCACGCGGTCGGGGAAACGGACGCGATCCAGTTCGGGTACCGCTTCTACCGCGACGACTGGGGGGTGCGCGCCCACACCGCGGACGTCCGTTACTTCTGGATGCTGCCGTCCGGTGGCGTGCTGATCGAGCCGAACTACCGCTTCTACTACCAGTCGGAAGCGGACTTCTTCGCCCCGCTGTTCGCCACACCGCAGTATCACCAAACGTCCGACTCCGACCTGGGCGACTTCACCGGGCATTCGTTCGGCGTGAAGATTACCTGGCTGGAGACAGAACTGCTCGGCGTCAGCGGTGACTACGACGTGAGTGGCAACTACTACTACCGCGACGACGGGATAGAGTTGTACTGGGCCACGTTCGGGATCGGATTTCCGTTTTGAGCCGTCATTGTTGTTCTATCCTGTTCGCGCTGTTCACGTGCGCATGCGCCGGTTGCGCCACGACCGGTCGTTCCTTCGACCCATCGACTCCAATCACCGGAAAAACACTCGAGGGTGCCGACGTCGCGTTCGACCTGACCCAGCTCGAGCGACCGCTGGTGTTGGCCTTCTGGGGAACGTGGTGCTCGGCGTGTAGAGCCGAAGCGCCGCGACTATCGACCTACCGGGAGTGGCTACCGCAGATCGATCTAGTGGGCGTCTGCGTCGACCGGCGCCTGGACACGGTGCGCCGACACAGGCCGGTGCACCGCAATTTTCAGTCGCTGCACGATCCCGATTTGGCGTTGGCGGACCGATTCGGCGTGACCACGACCCCCTCGTTCGTCGTTCTCGAACCCGGACGTGCGCCCCGGCTGACCCACGAGTTCATCGAGCTACGTCTGTGGCTCGGGTTGTCCGGGCCGGGCACCGACCTGTCGATCAACGCGCCGATGATCGGCGAGCCTCGCGCCATGTCGGATCGCCCGACCGCATTCGTGGCACGCACCCTGTTCGATCGGGACGTGCAACGAACGGCAACTTTGATGGGGACCGAGATCCAGTTCCTCGTCGGTTCCTTCAGCCAGAAAAACGCGGAGCTCGCGGTCGACGCCGCGATCGCCGAGATGGAACGCATCGAAGCGCTGATGACCGACTGGCAAGAGTCCAGTCAGCTCTCGGCGATCAACCGCCAGGCGGGCGTCGCCCCGGTGAAAGTCGACCGGGAACTGCTCGAGTTGATCGCCGCCGCCAAGGATCTATCCGAAACGACTGACGGCAAGTTCGACGTGACGTACGCGAGTGCCGGCAAGCTCTGGGACTTCCAGGCGCAACCGCCACTGCTCCCGGACGAAACGCAGATCCGTGCGGCCGTCGCCAAGATCGACTCGGCACGCATCGAAATCGACCGGGCCGCGGGCACGGTGTACCTGCCCGAATCCGACATGCGTATCGGCTTGGGCGGTATCGCCAAAGGATACGCTGTTGACCGCGCCGTCGAGACAATGGAGCAAGCGGGCCTCCGCGACTTCGCGGTCAACGCGGGTGGGGACTTGACGGTACGCGGACGGCGAGGCGACGCCAAACTATGGTGGGTTGGTGTCCGGGAACCTCGCACGGACAAACTCCTCGCCGTGGTCCCGACGTCGAACGTTTCCGTTGCCACCTCCGGCGACTACGAGCGATTCTTCGAGTTCGAAGGAAAGCGGTATTCACACATTCTCGACCCGACGACGGGGTACCCCGCCGGTGCGTGTCAGAGCGTGACGATCGTCGCTCCGAAGGCGTTCTTGGCGGATGCGCTGGCGACCGGGGTCTTCGTGCTCGGGCCCGAGGCCGGCATGAAACTAGTCGAGAAGTTGAGCAACGTCGAAGGGGTCATCGTGGCCGCGGACGGATCATTCGAGGTGTCCAGTGGACTCCGCGATCACCCGAAGCCGAATCTACCACCGCAGCGTTTGGACGCTCAGCGAAATTAGAACGCCGCGGCGGCGCGTGCGCGCCGCTACTCCGTCGGCAACTCCCCTTGCAGCTTCTGGTCTTTGGCGATGACCGCCTCGGCCATGGACGCTTTGAAGTCGTTCAACTGCTCGGCCAACCCTTCGTCAGCGATCGATAGCATCTCGACTGCGAGCAGGGCCGCGTTCTTCGAGCCTCCGATGCCGACCGTCGCCACCGGAATTCCCGGTGGCATCTGGACCGTCGAGTAGAGCGCGTCGACGCCGTTCATCGCGCCGGACGCGATCGGCACACCGATCACCGGTAGCGTCGTGCTCGCTGCGAAGACTCCGGCGAGGTGTGCAGCCATGCCGGCGGCCGCGATCACGACGCGGTATCCGTTCTGACGCGCGCCGCTGGCTAATTCGTGGGCAACCGCCGGCGTTCGGTGCGCCGAACAGACACGGACGTCACAGCCGACACCGAACTCTGCAAGTTGCACCACAGCTTTTTCCATGACCGGGTAGTCGCTATCGCTCCCCATCACGATCAGTACGAGCTTCTTCATGCGCCCCACTCCTGGCCAGTCAGTCGTTGGTAAATCTCTCGATAGCGTGCCACCGTGCCCTCGATCACATCACTCGGTAGATCGGGCGGCGGTCCGTCTCCGCGCCAGCCGTTGTTGGACAAGTAGTCTCGGACGAACTGCTTGTCGAAACTCGGCGGACTACCCCCCGTCTTGTACTCGTCCATCGGCCAGTACCGCGACGAATCGGGCGTCAGTACTTCGTCGGCCAGCACCGGAGTCGTACTGCCCGCTTCGAGACCGAACTCGAACTTGGTGTCGGCCAGGATCACGCCGCGCTCGCGTGCGTAGGCGCGGCCGAAGGTGTAGATCTCCAGGGAGAGACGTTCGAGCGTGTCGATCATCTCTTGCCCGACGATCTCGGCCGCTTGCTCTTTGCTGATGTTCTCGTCGTGCCCGTCGTCGACCTTGGTCGACGGGGTGAAGATCGGCGTCTCGAGTTCGGCCGCTTCTTCGAGCCCCGCCGGGAGTTCGATCCCGCAGACGGTGCCCTGCGCGCAGTACTCTTTCCAACCGCTCCCGACGAGATACCCGCGAACGACGCACTCGATGGGGAGCATCTGGAGTTTCTTCACCAGCACGAACCGCGGCCCCCACGTCTCCGCCACCGCCGCGAACGGCTCCGGCAGGTCCGACGCTGAGGTCGAAATCACGTGGTTGGCCACCCGATCCCCGAGCTTCGTGAACCAGAAGTCAGAAATCGACGTGAGGATTTCGCCCTTCTCGGGCACGGGTTGCGGCAGGACGACGTCGTAAGCCGAGACGCGGTCAGTAGCCACGAGTAACAACCGGTCGCCGAGGTCGTAGATATCGCGGACTTTGCCGCTGTAGACGGGTTCGACACCTGGAACACGGGTTTTTGGAATCGACGGCACAGGAACCTCCGCAGTCGGGGAAGCGCGAGAAATTATCCGAGTTCGAACGGTTCGACAACTCGGGTTGCTCTCGATTCGATGGCGCGCCACCATCTCGCTCCGGAGCCGACCGCGGCGCCGGGAATCTGATCTGGATCCGACATGGACTCGTGGCGAGAAGAGCCCCATTTGAACGCACCAACGGACGTCGAGGTCCGACCCGCACACGCCGACGATCTCTCCTTCATTTTTCACGCGAACCGAGAAATGGCGCGGGAGACTGAGGAGAAGGAACTCGACCCCACCACCCTCCAGAACGGCGTTGCCGCGGTGCTCGCCGACGACAGCCTCGGCTTCTACCTGATCGCCGAGTTCGAAGGCGAACCGGCCGGCTCGCTGATGGTGACCCAGGAGTGGAGCGACTGGCGCAACGGTATGTTCTGGTGGATTCAAAGCGTGTACGTCTTACCGAAGTTCCGCGGCCGCCGCGTCTATTCGGCGCTGCACCACGCAGTGTGTGATCGAGCCCGGGACGCGGGCGGAGTGTGTGGAGTACGACTGTACGTCGACCGAGAAAACGAGCACGCGCGAAACGTGTACAAGAAAATGGGCATGGACGTGTCGAACTACGACCTGATGGAAATCGAGCTAACGTGAACGCTCTGGCCGACAACGTCGAGTCCCCGGAGCTGCGTCGCGAACGCATCCGGCGGCTCCAACGTGAGTTTGCGGATCTTCCCGCGGAAGCCGTGCTCAAAGAAGACCTGCTACGGACCGGTATGGCCTTCACCACCGAAGCGCTGCGCTACTGCGCGGACTTCAAGACGAAGTCGTACTTTATCTTCAGCTTCGACATGGTCCCCATCGAGAGCATGTCCAACGAAGAAAACCTGCGCGCCCCGGAAGAAGTTCAATTCTCCGGCGGCCCCCTCGGTTATCGCACGACGACCGTCTCGGTTCGCGTAAACCCGGCATCACCGCATCGAGTCGACTTCGTCGACGGTGCACTCAAACTCTTTATCGGCAACGAAGTCGAGGCGTCGCTCGATCTGCTCGGCGTCCCTCCGTACTACCAAAAGACGTTGGCATCGGGTCAGCCCGTGCACGAGGTCGCGCCGACCATCGAGTGGGGTTACTTGATCTACCTCACCGTGTACCGAAAGTGCCAGTACTTCGGATTCAAAGAGGAGTGTCGCTTCTGCGACATCAACGAGAACTATCGCCAGCAGGTCAAGGCGGGGCGTCCGTACCGGACGGTCAAGCCACTCGACGAGGTGATGGAGGCGCTCGGAATCATCGCCGACACCGACAGTGCCGCGAAGGCGTACACGTTGACCGGTGGCAGCATTACGCGACATCTCAAGGGCAAGCTCGAAGCGGACTTCTACGCCGAATACGCGGAGGCTATCGAGCGGGAGTACCCCGGTCGCTGGATCGGAAAAGTCGTCGCGCAAGCGTTACCCGAAGATCAACAGAAGCGGTTCGTCGACGCCGGCATTCGCATCTACCACCCGAACTACGAGGTGTGGGATGAAGAGCTCTTCAAGAAAATCTGTCCCGGCAAGGAAGCGTACGTCGGTCGCGCAGAGTGGCACCGACGCATTCTCGCGGCGCGCGACATCTTCGGCCCCGAGAACGTGATTCCGAACTTTGTCGCGGGGATCGAGATGGCACGGCCCCACGGCTTCGAAAACGTCGACGACGCGCTGCGATCCACCGGCGAAGGGTTGGAGTGGTTCATGTCGCAGGGCGTCGCGCCGCGATTCACCGTGTGGTGCCCGGAACCGCTCGCGCAACTCGGCACCGCCGAGGGGCCGGCTCCGCTGGAATACCATGTCGGGCTGTTGCGCGTCTGGCGGGACACCCACGCCCGACACGGATTGCCGGTCCCGCCGGGCTACGGACCGCCCGGTGCCGGAAACGCGCTGTTCAGTGTTTCGTCGTTCATGGATGTCATCGAGCCACAGGTTTCGGAAAAGGTCTAAGCGTTCACTCACGTTCTTCGAAGACCGGCTCCAAACTCTCCGGGTCGACGTGAACCCAGACCTTGCCGTGCAAGAATGCTTCGAGCTTGCGCCCCACCAAGTCCCCGCGCCACCCGCTGACGAGCGGGTTGTGCTCGGTGGGTCGACTCTCGAGGTGCGCGCGAACGAGATTCTGAACGTCGGCCGACTTGCCGACCATGCTCGTCGAGATCGACGCGTTCTGACACTCCGACTTGAGGAACGCATGCAGGAAATCACCGACGAGTTCGGCCGATGCCGGCAGCCGCTTACGCTTCTCATCTCGCGGACACTCGTCATCAGGAATGGCAACGCCGTCGGCGATCGCTTGCAGCATGCCCTGGGCTGACTGTCGCACCGTTTGCGGGCGCAACGCTCGGATCCGTCCCAACGCGTCTTCGTTCTTGGGACGCGTCCGGGCGATCTCGACCAGCGCCTCGTCGGCAACAATGGTGCGTCGCGGCTTGTCTCGCTTGCGTGCGTCTGCCTCGCGCCAGGCGGCAAGCTCTCTGAGCACGGCCTGGCCCCGCGAATCGAGCGTGCCGAACCTCTTCACCTTGCGGTAGAGATTCGCGTCCGGGGTCACGTAGAAGTCTCGCGACTCGTAACGCCGAAACTCCTCTCCTACCCAGTCCCCACGGCCGAGTTCGTCAAGCCTGGCCAGCAGCGCGTCGTGCACGGGTAGCAAGTAGACGACGTCGTCGAGCGCGTAGCGCTCCTGCTTCTCGGTGAGGGGGCGACGCAACCAATCGGTGAAGCTCTCCCCTTTGGCTAGCGTGACGCCCAACATGCGATCGACCAGGGCGCCGTAGGCAATCTGATTGCCGAGTCCGCACATGGCGGCGGCGAGCTGAGTGTCGAAAATGTTCCGCGGCTCTCGCTCACTGCGATAATAGAAGATCTCGAGGTCCTGCGATCCGGCGTGAAGAACCTTGATCACGTCCGGGTCCGAGATGGCCTCGTCGAGCGGTGCCAAGTCCACCGGGCCCAACGGGTCGACCAAAACGTAGGTGTCCTCGACCGAGATCTGTACCAACGCCAGTTGAGGATAGTAGGTCCGCTCGCGAATGAACTCGGCGTCGATGCCGAATCGGCCGACGTCTCGCGCTCGGCGCAGCAAATCATCCAGCTCAGCGGTGGTCGTGAGGTACAAGGCGACGAGCCTCTTTCAGAACGGTCGACGCCCGTCGAGCGTCTTTCGTTCGCATTTGTGGATCAACCAGCGACCGCCAACGCGAATCATGTCAGCTTGAACGGACAACTTCCATTCGACAACCGGCTCTTCGTCTCGTCGCAGCCGTGACACGATCAACACCATGTCCACCGCGGCCGTGGTATCCGAGACGACGTCGACGAACGTCAGCGGTTCGTCGAGGGCGATATCATAGGAGAACAGCTTAGTCTTCGCGTCACGTTCCTTGAGGACGAATCCGGTGAAAACGGTCCGCAGCGTCTCGCGGTCGGCGCCCGTGGGACCGTCGACCCAATCTTCGGCAAAATGCGACGCCAGCCGGCGGGGGCTCGCCTCGTCGAAGGCCGCTTCCAGACGCTCGAGTTCTCGGCGTATCGCCGCCTCTGGCTCGAGTGGCCAGAAAAACCACGCCGCGGCGATCACCACAACAACGGCGACCAAAATGGCTGGGGCGCGACTCATGGGCGCCTCAAACGGGTTGCTTCCACACCGCGGTCAGTTCACCCGTCAACCCCCAGTCGACGAGCGAACGTTGCTCCGCGACGTGACGAGAGTGCGATCCGGTCGCGGTGCTTGCGCTCCAGGGGCGCCCTACATACGACAAGCGGTGCGTGTCGGAGAGCAGCTCGGCGAACCGTTCGTCGACGAAATCCCACCCGCCCATGTTACGCGGCTCCTCCTGCAGCCAGACCACGTCGGTGGCGTTGGTGTAGCGCGCGAGCGTGGCGACAATCGCTTCGCCCGGGAACGGGTAGAACTGCTCCATGCGAAGAATCGCAACGTTGTTCGTCTCCAACTCACGACGACGAGCGGCGAGATCGTAGTAGACCTTGCCGCTACAGAACACGACGCGGTCGATGTCCTCGTCGGCCGCGGTGCTTTCGTCGGCGATCAGCTCTTCGAAACAACCAGAGACGAGATCCGCCACGGCGGACGCCGCCGCGGGCAATCGGAGCAAGCTCTTGGGCGTCATCACGATGAGCGGCTTACGTTCCTCAGCCGCGACTTGGCGACGGAGCAGGTGGAAATACTGCGCCGAATTCGAAGCGTTGACGATCTGCATGTTGCCTTCAGATGCCAATTGAAGAAAGCGTTCGAGTCGCGCGCTCGAGTGCTCGGGCCCTTGCCCTTCGTACCCGTGCGGTAGCAACAGGACCAGCGATGACTTCTGACGCCACTTCTCCTCGCCGCTCGACAGGTACTGGTCGATGATCACTTGGGCGCCGTTGACGAAGTCACCGAATTGCGCTTCCCACAACACCAACGCGTCGGGACTCGCAACCGAGTATCCGTAGTCGAAGCCCATGACACCGAACTCCGACAACGGGCTGTCGAACACTTCGAACACCCCTTGATCGTCGCTGACGTGGGCGAGCGGCACATGGCCGTTCCCATTCACGGCGTCGTAAACGCACGCGTGACGTTGGTTGAACGTGCCTCGTCCCGAGTCTTCACCACTCAGCCGAATGCGGGTGCCTTGGTCGACGATCGAAGCGAACGCCAAGCTCTCGGCCAAACCCCAGTCGATTCGGTCTCCGGCGAACGACTTCTTACGCGCTTCGAACAAGCGCATGAGCTTGGGATGCGGCTGGAAGCCGTCGGGCAGTTGCGTAATAGCCCCCAGGTACTGCGCAAGTTGATCCTCAGGCAGGCCGGTCTCGATGTGCGGTCGGACCGCGCCTTCCTTGTACTCGAGGCACGGTTGCGGCTGCGCGTCATCCTGCTCGTCCTTGATGCCCTTTGCATCCGCCAGCGACGACGCGAGCCGCTGGTGAAAATCGTCGAGCATGCGCTCGCCCGTTTCGACGTCGATCTCGCCACGGATCAAGAGCCGCTCCATGGAAAGCTTTCGAACCGAACGATGCTGGCGAATCTGGTCGTACATGAGTGGCTGCGTCAGCGCCGGTTCGTCGGCTTCGTTGTGACCCCACAAGCGGTATCCCACGATGTCGACGACAACGTCTTCGTGGAACTGCTGCCGGTAGGCGAATGCGTGCTGCATGACGCGCACCGCCGCTTGCGGATGGTCGGCGTTCACGTGGAAGATCGGCGCCCCGATGCTCTTTGCGACGTCCGTCGCATAGTGAGTCGAACGCGAATCTTCCGGGCTTGTCGTGAAGCCAATCTGGTTGTTGATGATCACGTGCACCGTACCACCGGTGCGATACCCCTCGAGGCGGCAGAAGTTCAGCGTCTCGAAGACGACGCCCTGTCCGGCAAACGCGGCGTCGCCGTGCACGAGGACCGGAACGATCTTCTCGCCCTGCTCGTCGTTCGCCAAATCTTGCATGGCGCGCGCCATGCCCTCGACGACGGGGTTCACCGATTCCAGGTGGCTCGGATTCGAGGCAAGCGTAACCCGAACGTCCGTCCCTTCCGGTGACGTGTAGGTACCCGTCATGCCGAGGTGGTACTTGACGTCGCCCGAGCCCTGTGTGCTCTGCGGGTCGACGTCTTCAAACTCTTGGAACACCTGCGAGAACGACTTGCCGACGACATTGACGAGAACATTCAGGCGGCCACGGTGAGCCATCCCGATGACAATGTCCTCGACCCCCGCTTTCGCGGCGTCACTCAGGAGGGAGTCCAAGCTCGGCACCAACGCTTCGCAACCCTCGAGCGAAAAACGCTTCTGGCCGATGTAGCTCTTCCCGAGAAACTTTTCGAACGCCTCGGCGGCGTTGAGTTTCGCGAGGATGTGAAGCTTCTCTTCTACCGTGAACACTTCGTTCTCTTGTGATTCGAAGTGCTCCTGTAACCAAGCCCGTTTTTCGGGATTGGTGATGTGCATGTACTCGACGCCGGTGTATTGGCAGTACGCCTGGCGCAGTACGTCGAGAATGTCGCGCAGTTTCGCGGTCTGGTGCCCGCCGACCCCATCACAGATGAACGTGCGATCGAGATCCCAGACGCTGAGTCCGTAAGAGTAGAGTTCCAACTCGGGATGCGGTTCCGGCTGGGTACCGAGTGGATCGAGACTAGCGAGCAAGTGACCGCGAACTCGGTGAGCACGGATCAGTTGCAGCACCTGCGCCTGCTTCACCGCCGCCACTGGAATGCCGGCGCGAGCGAACGCGAGCTCGGCTCCGCTCATCGCTCCGACGTCGTCGGAGGCTGCCGAGGACCAAGCCATCGGTTCGAGCGGGATCTTCAGCGTTGCGAAGATATCCGTGTAGAAGTCGTCCGCCCCGAGCAGCAGCTGTTCCGCTCGAGCCAAGAACGCGCCCGATTCCGCTCCCTGAATGATGCGGTGGTCGTACGTGCTAGTGAGCGTCATCACCTTGGAAAGGCCGAGTTGCGCGATGGAGTCCGAGGTCATGCCCGCGCAGTGCGGCGGGTAGCCAATCGAGCCGATGCCGATGATCGACCCTTGACCCGCCATCAGACGCGGCACCGAAAGCACCGTGCCGAGCATCCCGGGGTTGGTGATACTGACTCCGGTGCCAGAGAAGTCGTCGAGGGTCAGCTTGTGACGACGCGCCCGGGCGATCAGTTCGTTGAAGCCGGCGAGAAATCGATCGAACGTCAGATTGCCGCAGTCCTTGATGTTCGGGACGTACAGCATGCGGCCGCCGCCACCCTTCTTCTCCACGTCGATGGCAATGCCGAGGTTGATCTGTTCGCGGCTGACGCGGTGAGGCTTACCGTCGATCTCTTCGAACCCGTGGCAAAGCGTGGGATGTTGAACGAGCCCGCGGACGATGGCCCACGCGATCAGGTGCGTGTACGAGACTTTCGGGCCGGCCGACGCCTTCTGGTGCAGGTTGATCAGGCGGCGATTCTCCTCGAGCAGTTTCACGGGCACGGTTCGCACGGTAGTCGCCGTGGGGACGCCGAGACTGATCTCCATGTTGTGAACGATGCTCGCCGACGCTCCGCGGATGAGCTCCGGTTCCGGAGCGGCCGGCGAAGGCGCTTTCGTCGGCTTGGCTGCCGCCGGCTGGACTGCGCCCGACTTGGCTGCGGCGGGAGGAGCCGCCGCCTCGACGAGCGAAGGCACGGACGCGTCAATCGCGACTCCGTGGGCTTCGCTGGCCGGCGTACGGTCTACCGGCTCGCGGGGTTCGTCGCCCTTGTAGTCGGCGAAGAATTCCCGCCACGCTGGGCTGACCGAACTCGGATCACTCAGGAATTGCTCGTAGAGGTCGTCGACGTAACCGGTGTTTGAACCGAAGCTGCTCATCGTTAGTCCTACCGAAGGGCATTCGTTCTGTCGTTCCGACGAGACACACGGTCTCGTCAGTCGGGGGCCGCGACATGGCGGCGAGGAATCGTAAGCTTTGACTTTCGCCCGTCAAGGAACGCGCGAGAGCTAGACGTCACGGATCGGTTCCGGCAGCCGGACAAAGACCAGGCAGCCGCCCGCGGAATGCGGTCGATGCCGAGACCCGGCCGGGTGTCGGACGTAGGTTCCAGCGCCGTACTGGCGCCCGCCATCGTCGAGCGTGCCTTCCAAGACGAGGTATTCTTCGCCTCCCGGATGCTCGTGGGCGCCGTAGCTGGCGCCGGCTTCGAACTTGAGAAGGACTGCCGACTCCCCTCGCTCGGCGTCGAAGAAGAGCTTCTTCCAGGATACTCCGGGCGACGGGCTCTCCCGCCAAGGTAACTCGGAACTGTCCACGTAGAGGCTCTGGTTACACTTATCGGTCATCGGATCCCCTTGTCACCAGGTCGAGTCCGGAGGGTCGGTGCTGGCCGTCATCGAGGCAACGAAAAAGGGCCCGACTCTCGTACGAGAGCCGGGCCCGAATTCCTTCCGCACGCTTAGTTTGCGTGGTGAGACCCCGGTCGAAGCTGAATGAAGTCGATGGTGAGCGCCAACGCTTCGTCGAGGTAGAAGTCACGCAGGATCTTGTCCAACGCGGCAGCCGGATCTTTTTCGGCATCCCCGTCCTTGGGCTCGGCGACTTCAGGATCACCGGCGACTTTCGGATCACCGGCGACTTTCGGATCACCGTCGGCCTTTGGATCACCGGCGCCCGCGTCCGGATCTTTCGGAGTCATTTTGACGAACGACCAACTGTTGAGGCCGGTTGCCTCCGGATCGAGCTTCACTACCAGCGCGCTGTCACCGCTGGCCTGCATCTCATTCCACTCCGACAGGAACTTACTGCGCTCGAGCGCGACCTGCTTCCGGTCCTTGAATTTGAGATACTGCGCGATTTTCTGATCGACCTCGTGCCACTCCTCGTTGCCGCTGCGGCGTGTGCGGGAACGACGATCGAGTTCGGCAATCAGGCTCGGATTGACCCAATCCTCCTTGCGATACGACGCCGCCGGCACTCGATCGAACGGAATCGCGAAGTCGGCGCGCGCCTCGCCCAGGTCGCCGTGGTTGGCGACCGAGGGCAACGTGACGTCGGCCAACACGCCGCGATTCTGGGTGCTGTCGCCGTTCGGTCGGTAGAACTGAGATTTGGTGATCTTGAGCGCGCCGTACTTGGGCGAGTTGCGCCAGCTGATCGCACGACCGACGTCTTCGAGCGTCTGCACCGTGCCTTTTCCGTGCGTGTTCTTGTCGCCGATGACGAGCCCACGACGATAGTCTTGAATGGCACCGGCGAAAATTTCACTGGCGCTGGCGCTGAATCGGCTGGTGAGGACGACGAGCGGGCCGTCGTAGAGCGCAGTCTCGATCGGGTCGGGCAGCGCTTGAATGCGCCCGGCGCCGTTTTTGATCTGTACGACCGGACCGCGATCGATGAACAGCCCTGTCAGGCGCAGCGCCTCGTCGAGAGCTCCCCCGCCGTTGCGGCGCAGATCGATCACCAGGCCATCGATCTTGTCGAGCTTGAAGCGATTGAGGATCTTCCACACGTCGGTTGTCGTGCTCTTGAAGTCGTCTCTCGACTTCGCCGCACTCATGTCCATGTAGAAGCTCGGGAGTTCGATCACGCCAAGGCGGTACGGCGTTCCGTCTTCCTTGATGCCGTGCTCGAAAACTTCGCCCTGCGCTTCGCTATCCTTGAGCTGAACCTTGTCGCGCGTGATTTTAAGGACGAAGGGCTCCGTGCCCGTTCGTTGGATCCTTAGGCGAACGATCGTGCCGCGTTCTCCGCGAATCTGCTTGACGACGTCACCGAGTTTGAGGTCCACGACGTCGTTCATGTCGCCCGACTCGCCTTGACCGACCGCCACGATCTTGTCTTCCGGCTTCAGAGTTCCGTCGCGATCGGCGGCGCCTCCCGGAATGATCTGGCTGACGACGGTGTAGCCGTCGATGCTTTGCAGGGCGGCCCCAATACCCTCGAGTTCGAGACGCATGTTGATCTCGAAGTTCTCGAGCGTCGACGCCGACATGTACGTCGTGTGAGGGTCGAATGCGCTGGTGAGTGAGGTGAGAAACATCTCGAGCAGCTCGTCGTTGTCGGTCTGGTGCATCCGCTTTTGGAAGTTGTGATACCGCTTCTTCAGCTGCGTGATCGCGTCGTCCGGAGTCTCCCCCCCGGCAAGCTTGTCGAGGTAGAAGTACTTGACCCGCTTCCGCCACTGATCCGTGAGCTGATCGCCGGTCTCTGCGTACGACGCTTCATCCCGATCGAGCAGAAGAACTTCGTCGACCGTGTAGTCGTGCTCCATAGCCAACGCCTTGTCGATCTCGACAACGCGTTCATCCATGCGAGTCAGGAAACGGTGGAACACTTTGAACGCAAACGTCAAATCTCCGCGGCGCGTCTGGTCGTCGATCTTCTTGACCTGAGGGCGGAGCTCGTCGATGTCGGACTTGAGAAAGTAGAGCTTCTGCGGGTCGAGGCGCTCGAGGTAGGCGTCGAAGCAGCGATCCGCCACGGTGTCGTCGACCTTCTGCGGCAGCAGGTGCATGTCGTCGAGCATCGTGCAGATCTTCTTGGCAATCGTGCCGTCGCGTTCGGTCGGACTGAGCGTGATCGCGTCGGACGCGAAAACTGCCACGGGGAAGACAAAGAGTGTGGAGAAGACAACCGTGGCGAGAAGCGTTGAACGTACGCGCATGGGACCCTTTCGGTTCCTAGAGCAATCTTGATCGCCGGTGAGCGAAGGGAGCGCACCGGTGATTCGGGCAGGGCGCCGCTTGACGCGGCGAGTTCCGAACGAATTCGGAATCCCTGCTATCCTGACTTCGGCAGACGCGAGCCGGGACGCGACCGTTTAGACAACCTGACCTGAAACGAGGTTTCAGCCACGAGCAGCGCTCGATACAGGTTCTCACGAGGTTCGGATCGGTTCCCCACCGTGGCTCCGGCCGACTAGGTCGGCGAGCCGCCGAATCCAGACCTCATCGAACCCGCGGCGAGAGTAAGCGGTCACGATCCAGTCCAGGTTGCTCCAATAAGAGTACCCGATGAGGGCACTTAAGGCGAACGCCCCGGAACCGCTCCGCGTCGGTTCGTCCCGAAATCGGAACGTTCGACACCCCTGCAATCTGTGACTCTCGACGGGCCCGACTCGCCCCGCCGAACGATCCTCGTAATCCAGGTACGTACGTCCGTCCGCAAACACCGTGCGCTTTCGAAGGTTAGCTGAGGAGCTTGGCAAGCTCCGGCCACGGCCGGCGACTCGGAGCGACATAGATGACTCGGTCACCCGCCGCCGGCTCGATCCCCCGGAAGTGAGTCAGGCAGGTGTCGTCGCGA
>JAJFFE010000136.1 GCA_021776775.1 Planctomycetota bacterium
CCGCCCCCACCGTCGATAGTGTAGATCGCGCCATTGGACGGAGAGCCGAACGAGTAGGTGTCGTCCCCACTACCTCCGACGACCTGTTCGATGCCGGTCAAGGTGTCGATGCCGGCCCCGGTATCCTGGGGCCCGCTGTCGGTCGGATCTATCGTCAGGTCCACCGTCTCCGCGCTGAAGTCGGCGACGTCCGTTCCGCCGCCACCATCGAAGCTATCATCGCCCGCGCCACCGATGAGGGTGTCGTCGCCAGCACCGCCGATGAGGGTGTCGTTCCCGTCTCCTCCGTCGAGGATGTCGTCACGCGCGCCACCGTCGATGAGATCGTCGCCATCACCACCGAAGAGTTGGTCCGACCCGGCCTTCCCAAACATCTGGTCGTCGCCCGCGAGAGCGTTGGCAACGTCGTCGGCATTGCTGCCGTCGTAGATGTCGTCCCCGGCCGTTGCGTCTGGAATCACCCCCATGGTGTCGGCGTCGAGCCAGGTCGCCGACAGCATGATGCGCGGCTCGAGGGGCTCCACCGAAAAGCTTCTGTTCGTGGGGGGTGGTGGCTGGCTAGCTCCATCGTGCGACGCGGGGTCGTCGGGAACTGCCGGCTTCTTCTTCCGCCAGCGCCGCGACTTCTTCGGGGATTCGGACGATCCGTCCGTGTTATCCCGTGGCGTGCGCTTGGAGCTCATCGGCTCTCCCGTTTTTGAAAGCTCGGCGAAGAAGGCTGGAACCAGAGAGCCCACGAGGTCTCCCGTCCGCGCCAACGACCGAGGTTGGACGACTTTGCGATTTGCTTCTCAAGAATAGGATGGCGGGCGCGAGACGGCGAAAGCCCGAACGGCGGTTCGGCGCGGTGCCCCCGAGCAGGCTCGGCGGAATGGGCCGAGAAAGTTCGCAGCTGGCACGTTCCAAGTCAGCACTCGACAGCAGTTTGAACGACTTTCGCCGGTGCAACGGGTTCATCCACCACGGACCCGGTTATCGAGGACTGCCCGGATTCGCGCGGGTCACCCGAGATTCGTGTCCGGAACTTGCCGCCAGGCTCAACGAAGGCGTAGACAGCGCTCGGTGAGAGCACTGCACTTCGTCCAGCTAGGTCCGTTCAGCCTGCGAAGGAGAGTTCTGTGCAAAGACACATTTCACTCGCTCTTGTTTGTCTTCTGGTTTCGGTCATCGGCGTAGGGCCGTTGCCACTTCACGCGCAGTCGTCGAGCGCCACCTTTTCCCGCGGTGACTGCAACAACGATGGCGCCTACAACATTGCCGATGCCATATCCGCATTGAACGCGTTCTTTGGTTCCGGAACCGTGCCGGGTTGCCTCGACGCCTGCGACGTCAACGATGACGGTGGTTTCAACATCGCCGACGCCGTCTCCATCTTGAGTTCGATCTTCGTCGCCGGGTCGCCCCCACCGGCCGCCCCGACTTTCCCGGACTGCGGCGCAGATCCCACGACGGATGGACTCGACTGCGCCACTCAGCCGACGGCGGGCTGCGCGAGTTCCAGCTTCACGCTGGACGATTCCATCGAGCTGCAACAGCAGGTCTGGCAAACGGTGTTCACTACACCGTTCGACGTCGAAACCGAGTTCACCTATCCGCTGGACAACCCGGTGATCGAATCGGGGTTGTACTCTGGCCTCAGTATCCAAGGCGAGCCGTTCGTTCTCGATGTTCGGTCCACCATCCCGATCGACATCACCAGCCCGGACCTCGCTATCACCGACGCGGAACGGTCGTGGGCCTTGGCCGAAGGGCTCGAGTACAGCGGCGTGTTCGGCGTCTTGCAGTCGCCCAACGGAGAGATCCCGATTTTCGGCTTAGCCGTGTACGTCGGCGGCATCGATGACTCGCGCCTACTCGTGACAGGAATCTCGGACGAGGCGACCCTCGCCCTCTTCGACCCCGCACTCCCCGCCGTCGGCGCGAACATCGCGTTGGTATGGCCGTCGGTTGAACTTTGCCTCGAGTTCAACGAGTACTGCCTCGACCCAACCTGTGTCGCCGACTGCCAAGACGACTACACCCAAGCCGTCGACGCCGCAGAAGCTGCCCACACAGCCGAAACCCAAGCGGCCGAGACGGCGTTCAACATCGCAGAAACCGCGGCTGCGCAAACCCGAAACATCGCCATCAACGCCGCCAACGCGTCGTACAACGTCGCTCGAACTGCCGCCCAAAACACCTTCGCCACCGCCGCCATCGCCTGCACTGCCGCCATCACCGCCGCACACATCGGCTGCGCATTCGTCACCGCAGTGCTCTGGTGGACCGGAGGCGCCGCCACCCTCGCCTGCGTCTTGGCTGCCCAGGCCTCCTACGCGATTTGCTTAGGACTAGCAACCGCCGCCCTGAACGGCGCCATCAACGCCGCCCAAGCCACCCGAACCATTGCCGTTGACGCCGCAAATGCAAGTTACGCCGTTGCGGTGGCCGCCGCGCAAGCAACGTACGACGCAGCCGTTGCTGCCGCCGCCGCCGCCCTGGAGGCGGCACTCGCGGCCGCGGAATCGGCTCTCGAGGAATGCCTCGGCGCCTGCCCCTGGATCGTCTGCGGAACGTTCATGATCTACATCTTCATCTTCTGATCTCGACGAGGACATACGATTCGTCGGGATAGCAGCCGACGTGGAGTAGGAAGCAGAGTCGCCGCGTCGCGCGCAGCGACTCTGCTTCTTGTTCGATCGGCGCTCAGGAAGTGCAGCCCATCAAGTCGTGTCAAAGGTGTACCAGCCCATTTCTCGCAGCGGATCGAGCAGCTGCGCGTAGAGTTCGTCGCGACTCTCGAACTCGAGGCGTATCTTCGGATCGGCGGTGAGGATGGTCCAGGGTCGTTCTGCTGTGACGTCTCGGAGGCCGACACAGCCGGAGTTCCAGTCCCCTTTCGCTCCGCCCGACACATCGACGAAGTCGTCACGGTTCTTCTTGAAGCGTTTGCCCCAACCTCGAACGCATTCCCGCAGATCGATCTTGCCTGGCACACCCTTCTCGTCAGTGTACTCGACGCCATCGGCCGTGACGCGGTCGAGCCGACCCCCGTCTTCACCTATTCGCACTATGTTTATCGCTATCACGCTCTTGCACTCCCTTCGTACACGATCGCTAGCACGCGCTGGATCGCATCCTCGGCGAGTCGCTTCTGTCGATTCTGTTCCGGAAGCACGAGCCGGCGAATCTCTGTATCGACTTCGGGATGGTCGGAGCTCACCACGGGAAGCCCTTCGATAGCATCCGCGATGGCCGCAATCACCGCGACTCCACCGGACTCCTCAGGCCACGACTCGACCTCCTTGTTTCCAAGTTTCCACTGCCACCACCAGGCAGTAGTCGATCGATCGTGCACCACCGCATTCCAACCGACCGTACCCGCCTCGGCGATCGCCGGCGGAAGCGCACGCCCGGAGGGACCGACGAAGATGGTGCCCTCTTCACCCCCGACGAGGAACCGCGAACCCCGGTCGGTGGAGAACTCCAAGACGCCGAACCGACGTCGATACTCATCCGTCGGCATCCAGTTGTAGTGAAACTCATTGGCTGGATCGCGCGGCCGCACTTCGACTTCGCCCTGCGCGTTCTGGATCAGCTCCATTCCCGCCGCCGGATCCAGATAGAAGCAGAATGAGGCCGTTTCGACGGGTGGCAAGTGCTTGTACCAGCTGTGCGCATTCGCCGCGTACTCGACGAATCCCGCGACCTGCTTCGCCGTCGGACGCGGATTGCCCAAGACCTCTTGCCGGTAGCTATCCAGGGACTCGGTCACCATCGGCTCTCCTCTCGACTCCACCCGGGCGATTAGAGTCGTGCGGCGACACAGCGTTCATGGATCCGCCACCGCACTTCGTGATTTGTCAGGACCGCGCAAAACCACTCAACCGAACTCGCTACCTCTTCCGAACCACGCAGGCCGCGGGCAACACCACCGCAGACGACCTTAAGAACGCCAGGACCTCGCCTATCCGCCCGTCTCCCCGCACACGGCCGCGCGGGCACAAGACGGGGTCCTTCCAAGCGGTACCGTCAAAGCGCTATCTGGGGAACCGAGCGCATCACTCTCGATTTCAGTTTCTCTTCTCTCGGTTCCAGCATTGTGCGACAGCTATCCTGACATTGAGGGACGTTGTTCCCTGCCTCGGAGTTCGCTTCCATGGCGAACCATACAGTCATGCGAGATGCGACGTCAGTACGGAGCACTCGGTGCGGTGGTTGTTTGGCCGGGATGGTGTCGAGGCTCGAAAAGCTCGAAAAGGACGAATAGAGTTCCGCGGACCACTCAGAAGGTTCGACGCGGGCGGCTCCATCCACCGGCTCCGGGTCCTCGACCAGAAGACAACAATCCTCGGCCGCTTCGAGCCGGTCGTCATTCAATTCGGAAAGGGTCGCAAAGTAGACGGCGCGTGCGGTCGCTTTGGCGTTGGCGCGGTTCGCCTCGGCCGTCTCCATCTGGTATGTGAACTGTTCCTCGCACGCGGCGATGCCCTGCGCGTCTCCCGCGGCCGCGGCTATACATAGGTCGCGCTGCTCGGTCGCGTGGGCGACGTCGCTCTCGTAGAGAGTGTCGGCGGTCGCCAGGCTCGCGTGAAGGGTGGCCAAATTGTCAGCGAAGTCGTCGGTGTATTCCTCATCCACGTCTCGGATGCAATCCATGTCCAACTCGTATTGGAAACCGTCCGGCGCCTCACCACAGTCCACCTCATCCCACCACGGAGGGTCGAGCGGCATCACTGGAATTTGGTAGCCTTGACCTAGAACCGAGGAGGTTCCCAAGAGGATGAGCGAGAAGATCACGCTGCGGCACATTCGTTCCGTCCTTCCTGCCACGCGGTACATCGCCCCCGTGTCGTTGGGCGATCGGCCGCCCATCGGCTCGGCTGTGACGAACTCGCGTGACTCACGCGGCAATGAGAAAATCGTTTCGTGCGTTGAGTGTCCGATATGGTCGCCACGGTCTCGTCAATCGCGACTATTTTCTTGGCCCCATCGAAGCGACCAGTCATCAACCCGCCGCTGCCGCCGCCCAGCGAAATCGGAGCTCGGTGGAGAACTGCAGGGCGCCGAACCGACGCCGATACTCAACGGTAGGCACATCAGCGCATCGCCAAAATCGCTGCGGCAATCCCCCATCCGTCACGCTCAATGAGCAGCTGCCCTCGGTTGCCGCAGTGGCTAATTGGTCAGGCTATCGGCGAGTGTAGCCGTGACAATGCGGATTGGAGAAACACCAGGAGACCGGCCCACAAGTAGCAGTTGATTGCGACAAGAATTCCGGGGCCCATCAACGCGACACAAAGATAGCCGTAGCTGAAGTGCTCTGGAAGAAGAGAGGCAAGCGGAATCACCAGCCAGCCGACCGGAAAGGTAACGCAAGCGATAGGGACTAGCGACTCAAGAAGAATAGAGATTCCCAGCGACGCGCAAACGCAACCCTGAAATGCCATTGCTACCCAGGCCACCCGACTCTTGGGGAGCAAGGTCAGTTTCACAGCCCTTACCTGCCTAATGTTGAAGCTCAGCTGCCAGCGGGACAGTTGATGATGAAATTGCTTCGACGAGACGACATTGTGCGAGAGACAATGCAGCGGCACAAGCGACTGCCGGTGGCTTCGACATCCCTCCCAGTGAGCCAACCTCCCTCACCCGAGCAAGCACAGCGCCGAGCGGAAACACCAGGTTCAAGTCCTGCCCGTTTCTTCATCGAAAACCGGGGATCAAACGCAGCGCGTCGGATCCCCGGTCAAACGTTTGGTGGGCGATACAGGACGTCTACATTCAGCGCCCGCATCCCCAGCCGCACCCACCCCAGCGAGCCAAGCCACCCCCGCCGAAGCCAACCACCCCAACCGAGCGGGCCAGCGCCGAGCGGAAACACCAGGTTCAAGTCCTGCCCGTCTCTTCATCGAAAACCGGGGATCAAACGCAGCGCGTCGGATCCCCGGTCAAACGTTTGGTGGGCGATACAGGACTTCAACATTCGGCGCCCGCGTCCCAAGCCCCGCCCACCCCAGCGAGCCAAGCCACCCCCGCCGAAGCCGACCACCCTCACCCGAGCGGGCACAGCGCCGAGCGGAAACACCAGGTTCAAGTCCTGCCCGTCTCTTCATCAAAAAACCGGGCACCCGACGTTGTGCGTCGGATCCCCGGTCAAACGTTTGGTGGGCGATACAGGACTTCAACATTCGGCGCCCGCGTCCCAAGCCCCGCCCACCCCAGCGAG
>JAJFFE010000137.1 GCA_021776775.1 Planctomycetota bacterium
CGTGTGTGAAAGTGGTGTCGCCGTCTTCGTTGATCTGACTGAGGCATAGCTCCGGAGAGTACAGCAAGTCACCATACTCACCCTGTGCGTGAGTATACGTGGCCAGAATGCCGCCCTCTTCGACGGGACCGAGAACCACCGCGCCGGCGCCGTCCCCGAGTAGGACACACGTGTTGCGGTCGGTGTAGTCCGTGATGTGGCTGAGAGCGTCGGACCCGATGACCAATGAAACGTAGTCACGTCCGTAGCAAGTTCGATCGACGATTTGTTTCGAGTACGCTTCTTCGACCGCATAGACGAACGCGGTACACCCCGCCTGTACGTCGCACGCGGAGGCGTTGATCGCGCCGATCTCTGCTTGTACTCGTGATGCCAAGCTTGGGAACCGCATCCACGTATTGGTCCCGACGCGAATATCGCCGACTTGTTCCGGCGATACGTCGGCATCCGCGAGAGCATTCCTCGCGGCCGCCACGGTCATCTGCAGCAGCGTCTCGTTTTCCCCGAGCACTCGGCGCGAACGGATTCCGGTCCGCCGACGAATCCACTCATCGCTCGTGTCGACGAGGCGTTCGAGATCGAGATTGGTGAGTTCCCTCTCGGGAAGGAACCCTCCCAAGCCGAGAAACCCGATTCGTGGAACCGCGCGCATGGACTTGACCACTTCGTAGTTGCTCCCAAAGAAGCATCACGCCTCATCGGGGCGACCGCTGCTACCGAATGACAGCATCATAGCGTAATTTTTTGGAGACGAGCCGACGACGTTACCGGGAAACGAAGAACCCTCCCAAGGTTCTAGCCCGTCGTCTCTGCCTCGATGTCGAATCGATACCCGGCCCCGCGAACCGACACGATGTGGCACGGGTTCGACGGATCGTTCTCGAATAGCTGGCGAAGCTTGCGCACGAAATTGTCGATTGTGCGCGTCTCTACGGAACCGGGGAGGCCCCATACTTCCTCGAGAAAGGTCTCTCGGGAGACGATCTGCCCCGCTCGCAGGGCAAACAACCTCAAGACGGCAAGCTCCTTCATGGTCAATCGCTCGGACCGTCCGTCCGAGTGGTGGGCGGTGAAGGCGTTGAAATCGATCTTCCACTCGCCGTACTGAAGCGTCTTCGGGCTCGCATCTTCTTCTTCGGAGGATCGGTGCCACACCTGGCGTCGCAGGACGCCTCGGATCCGCGCCAGTAGTTCGGTCAGGTCGTACGGCTTGGTAATGTAATCGTCGGCGCCGGCGTCGAGACCGGCGACCGTGTCGCCCGTGCGGTTCCGAGCCGTCACCATCAGGATCGGCTCGAGAAACCCATCCTTGCGCAGCCGCCGCGCCACCTCGACACCGTCGATTCCCGGAAGCATCACGTCGAGTAGCACCAAATCCGGTGAGCGCTCTTCCACCCGTTCGAGAGCGGCTTCTCCGGTCGGCGCGATGTCGACTTCATATCCAGAATTGCGAAGATTGAACGCTAGCCCGTCGGCGAGGCGTTCTTCGTCTTCGACGAGAAGAATGCGGCTCATGATCGTGGGGCGTCTCTCAGGGGTAGCGTGAGATTGATGGTCGTTCCGTGGCCGAGGCCTTCGCTGTGAGCGCTAACCGTACCCGAATGGCCGGCGATGATCGATCGCACCACGCTGAGGCCGATTCCCATGCCGCGGCGCGTCGGCTCGGATTGGTCTCGATCGACTCGAAAGAAGCGATCGAACAGCTTACGCAACACGGTCCGCGGCACGCCAATGCCCTCATCACGGACGTCTAGCGACGCGTGGGTCTGGTCATGATCGAGGTGTAGGCTGACGTTGGTTCGATCGCCTGAACGGTAGCGGACCGCGTTGTCGATCAAGTTGTCCAACACCTGCCGAAACATGAGTGGATCCAGATCGACCCACACTTCACCGTCCGCTTTCAGTTTGATTTCGAGTTTCTCGGATTCGACCGACAGTGCCCGGTCTACGTAGTCCTGCAAGTACTGGTGTAGTTCGACTCGTCCGACGGCAACGTGAAGTTCACCGCGATCGTGGTCGATTTCTGCGGCCCGGAGGATGTTGGACACGATGTGAGCCAAGCGATCCACGTCGAACAGGATGTTGTCGACAAACTTTGCGCGGTTCGGTGTCGACAGGTTCTGGTCTCGCAGCGTCTGTGCGAAGAGCTTGATCGAAGCGAGCGGTGAGTTGAGTTCGTGCGAAACCGAGGCGATGAACTCTGATTGACGCTGTGCCCAACGAATGTTGTGAACGAGCTGAGCAATCAAGACGCAGGAAAGCGTGATGATCGACAAGAACAGCACGCTACCCAGGGCGATCATGACTCCGTGAAACGCTCCGCTACTCTGCGCGGCCAGCTCACGAATCAACTGATAATCGTGAACCAGAGTTACGTTCCAAAGCACCGTGAGCGTCACGATCAAGATCATGACGATCACGAAAAGAACAATCGGCCCCCGGACGGAGTAGGTACGTTGCCTGCGTTCGCTCATCGCTCACCTTCGAGTCGCGCCCGGTAGGCCAGACCCAAGCCGTTGCATTCGTCGACGTCAATCCACAACGCGGGATAGTACCGGTGAGGGCTCCCCGCGAACGGCTTCGACCAGTACCAGTAGTGCAATTCGGCGACTGCGGCCGGCCTGAACAACCAAAGCGCATGTTCGCCAAATGCCCCCCGACCCCCGCGGATCATGTGACTTCCCGAGGTGTCATTGTGGATCACGGTCCCGTGGACCAGGACACGCCCTGCGCGTAATGCTAGGTAGCTCACCGTGTAACTGACACCGAGAACCAGTGCGAGCAGAACGTAGAACCGGAGCCGTCTTCGATCGCGCGCTTTCGACGATGCATCCTCTGAACTCAAGCGAGAACTCCTTCCCCGGACGCGTGTCGACGCTGGCGTCTGGAAATGGGATTCTATGCTCCGGGCGACTCGTTTAGAATCCTAGCGCCCGTTGATCTACTCATTCCGATCGAGGCCGCGAGCTTCCTTCGTCCAGCACAATCGTCGAATCTCGACGTACGGCCAGTATGCCTGCGTTTCGCCGATCGCACTGGACTCGAAATCTCACGCCCTCGGCTCGAAAGCAGCAAATCAACGGACTGCTAGTTCCTCGAGCTTCACGCCCGAGTCCATGAAGGGAAGACAGCATGTCTATTCGTATCGGCGACACCGCCCCAGATTTCGAGGCGGAGACCACTGAAGGCACGATCAAGTTTCACGACTGGCTCGGCGACGGCTGGGGTGTCTTGTTCTCTCATCCGAAAGACTTTACGCCGGTTTGCACGACAGAACTCGGCATGGTCGCCGCTCTGAAGGGCGAGTTCGACCGCCGTAATTGCAAGGTCATGGGATTGAGCGTCGACGGGATCAGCGACCACGAGGCGTGGGCACGCGATATCGCGGAGACTCAGGGCCACGCTCCCAACTTCCCGTTGATCGGTGATAAGGATCGTATTGTCGCTGATCTGTACGACATGATTCACCCGGAAGCGGACGACACTATGACGGTGCGTTCGGTCTTCATTGTCGGTCCTGACAAGAAGATCAAGCTGACGCTGACCTACCCAGCGAGCACCGGTCGCAATTTCGCCGAGATCCTGCGTGTCATCGATTCGTTGCAGCTGACCGCGAAGCACAAGGTGGCGACGCCGGCCAACTGGGAGAATGGTCAGGATGTGATCATCGTGCCCGCGGTGACCAACGAAGAAGCGAAGGCGAAGTACCCCGACGGCTGGGACGAGCAGAAGCCTTACTTGCGGGTGGTCAAACAGCCGAAGTGATCTTCGCGACCTGAGCATCTTCGCGGCCCGACCACTCTCGCTGCGCACCGCGACCCCGCGTTGATTTGCGCGGGGTCCCCCGGATCCCGGCGGCCCTAAAATCCTTCCTTCCAGCCTCCGCCGCCGTTTCCCTCCTCTTTTCCTGTATCCCTCTTAGCCGCGGCCCGCAAACCAATTACACCGTCGGTCTGACTCCGACGCCGGCCCCATTCCATCTGCCGTACCGGCGCTTCGATCGACCCTTGATAGAATCGTGGCGGCTCCGATCGTCCGATTCGGCACGCCTGGTTGGCTGAGGGCGGCCAACTGGCCAACGCAGCGGGCCCGGCGCCGGCCCCGAGTTCATCAGGAACTCCCAACGCCACACCTACTAAGAGACTCAACGGCAATCTGGCGACTGCTTTGCGATCGTCAAAATGGGAGCGTTCCCGGTGGGGATGCGTTTGGGCTGCGCCGGAGCGGTGCCTTGGCTGCACCGCATCGAAGACAAAATCGAAAAGAAGGTTGGGCTCGTGTTCAGAACACTTAGGTCAGGTTGTGTCATCGCGGTGGCGCTCTGTCTCGCGGGAGGGACGGCGTACGGTCAGGGTTGGATGGTGTCTGGGCAAGTCACCGACGGCCTCGGTCTCGGCATTGGCGGCGTTGACATCGACATCGTCTCCGACACGACCGGTATCGAGGTCCTGGGCATCTCCGGTGATACTACCGACGTCGACGGCTCGTTCGTCGTCACGATCAACGAGGCCATTCCAGTGGGGAACTACGAGATCTTCTTCACTCCGGATGTCGGCTCTCCCTACTTCGTCGGCTCCACCGTCGTGTTCTTGGCCGGGTCAGCCCCAATCGGCATCACGGCCCTGGATCCGGGGCAGTTCCTGACCGGGCGCGTGGTCGACGACTTAGGCGTCGGACTCGAAGAGGTCGACATCGACGCCACCGACAGCGGCGGCACCCCGGCCGACCTGACGGGCGACGTCACCGACGAGTTCGGAATGTTCGAGGTCCTCGTTCCCGTCGGAACCTACGACATCAAGATCGCCGAAACGCCACTCACCATCGGTGGACCCTACGTACCGAAGCTGTTTCCCGCGGTCGCCTTTACCGCGCCGATCGATCTCGGTGATGTGACGTTGCGCAACGGCTATCCGCTGACCGGGGTGGTTCAGTCGACGACCGGCACTCCGATCGTAGACGCCGACGTCGACGTGACCGACCCGATCACCGGCGAGCGAATCCTCACCCCGGGCGACAACACCGACAGTCTCGGGCAGTTCGCCGTGCTGGTGCCCGCGGGCGAATGGCTGGTCGAAGTGGATCCACCGGTAGGAGCGATCCTGGTTCCGGTCGAGAGCACGGTTAACGTTACCTCGCTCGGCACCGACATGGGTATCGTCACGCTCGTGCCCGGCTTCCAAGTGTTCGGCCGGACCGTGGACATGGCCATCTCTCCGGTCTCGGACGTCGACCTGGATTTCGTCATCAGTGCGAGCGGAGTCGAGATCCCCACCGCCCATGACAACGCAGACGACCTGGGGCTTTTCTCGGTCGTGGTTCCCGCGAATACCTACGATGTCGTTTTCCGACCGCCGTTCGACAGCGGGCACGCACCGTTGATCGTCCCCGACGTTGTCGTCGGCGCGAGTACCGATCTCGGCGACGTCATCCTGCCGCTCGGTTTCGCCGTTTCCGGAGTCGTCACTTTCAACAGTGCGCCGGTCGCCGGCGTCTCGATCTCGATGGTCGACAGTGCGACCCTGCAGCCGCTCCCGGTGTTCGGCAGTTCAACCGGACTCTTGGGAGAGTATGCGTTTAGGCAAGTCCCCGGCACTTACGACATCACCTTCACCCCCCCGATCACCACGGGGTTGGCCCCGGTTACCGAAGCCGGTGTGGTGCTGTCGGCCGACGTTGTCCTCAATGTCGCACTCGGTGTCGTCGTACCCACTGGGTTCATTCGCGGCGACGCCAACGATGACGGCGGTGTGAACCTTGCCGACGCTATCCGAATTCTCGAAGTGTTGTTCGCCGGCGGTGGGCCCTTGACCTGTAACGACGCGGGTGACGCGAACGATGACGGCGGAGTCGACATCTCCGACCCCATCTTCTTACTGGCCTACTTGTTCACCATGGGACCGTCCCCGAGTCTCCCGTTTCCGACGGCCGGTCCGGATCCGACGCCGGATGCGTTGACCTGTCCGTGATCAACTGAACCGAGCCAAGCTATGACGAAGATCGGACCAGGGGGGTGGATCGCACTGTTGCTCGCGTACGGATTGTGCGCGGGCTGCGATACAACGGTGCCTCCCTCCCGATCAAACTCGACGAGCGATCCCGCTCTGTCGTCGGTGCCAACGAAGCGGCGCGTTGAACGGTCCGTGAGCGACCCATCCTCCGCGGCAACCCAACCTGGCTTGGTGAGCGCGGTCGGCAACAGGGTCGGAATCGCGTTGTGTTGGACCGCACCGACGTTTCCTGCGCGGGCGTACCGTATCTACGTGTCCGAAGAGTGCGGACGTCACCGCTTCGACGCGCCTTACGCTGAAGTCAGCGGAGCAAGCACACGGCATTTCCTCACCGGACTCGAAGTCGGTCGCACGTACTACACCATCGTGCGGAGTGTGGACGAAGCTGGTCGTGAGGACAGCAACGAACGCGAACTGGGCGCCGTCGTCGCAGAGGTGCGTTTCGTCGACCAATCAGCACCTCCGGGGGGCGACGGCCTGACACCCGAAACGCCGTTCACAACCATCTCGGACGCCATCGGCAGCGCTGTGTCCGTGGAACAGGTCAACGTCTACGTCGCCGCGGGTGACTATCGCGAGCGAGTCTTCCTCTTCGACGGTATGTCGCTGTACGGAGGGTTCGATCGATCGTTCGGTTTCGAAACTCGCTCGCCGAATGAGCGGCCGACCGTACTTTACTCCAGTGATGACGGAGACTTGATCAGCGTCGCGCCGGGGCCGAGGCTGTGCGCCATCGGTGGTTGGCAACTCGAAGGCGCCGAGAAGGGTCGACGCGGTGTCGCTGGCTCGGATTGCAACATTCAGCTCACCTGGATCGAGATCCGTGAGTTCCGCGATAAAGGCATCGAACTTCGGGCCGGCGACGAAGTCGACGACTGCGTGACGGGCGTGGTTCAGAACTGCGACGTGTCTCACAATCTCGGCGAAGGCATTCGCCTGTCGGGCACGCTCGATCTCGTCTTACGAGATGTGCGCGTTCACGAAAATCGCCAGGAGGGACTCGAGGTTGAGCCGCTGACGTTTTCGCACCGCGAGAAGGGCAAACTCGAAATCGATCGTTGCGAGTTCTCCGACAACCTCGACCTCGGTTTGGAAATCTCAGCGAGGCCCCACCCCAAGGCCACCGGCGGAAAGCTGCGCGTCAATCTCCGTCATGTCGTTTGCACGGGCAATGCAGATGACGGTGCCAGTATCGATATCGACGGCACGGCCAATCCCGCGTTCGAGCTGCGCGTCGACGTTTGGAACTGTAGCTTTAGCAACAATGGCAAGCACGGACTGTCGGTCGACGCCGACCTCGACTTCGCGTTCCGAATCGCGCGATCGACCATCAACGAGAACCGGGGCTCCGGAGTCCTCCTTCGCGGCGACGCGACACGATTCTTCTGTCGACTTCAGAACTCGACGCTGCTCGGAAACCACGCTGCGGGTCTAACGGTGGACAGTCCAGCGTTCGTGTCGGCGCTACTTTCGGTGATCGACGGCATCAAATGCCGGCGTGGGTCGGTCGATCGAACCCAGAGCGAGGTCCGCGATCTGGCCACGACAAACTCTCGTGAACCAACGCCCGCTGTTCTCACTGCGGACCCGGATAAGCAACCGCGAATCGCCCCGTCGTCCTACGCCGCAGCAGTTGACGGTGTCAGCTTCGGAGTCCAGGACGGGTTCTTCGCCCATCGGTTCGAAGCGCCGCGATGTCAGGATCTCCACTGCGTGACCCCGCTCCCCGGGAACTCCCACGAGGGCCGTTGGCGCCTCGAGTTCCGCTACCCTGTCGAAACAGACGTGACGGTGGTGGTCCGAGCCAACGACCGAGTGCTTCCCTCGACGGTGCGTCGTGACGGCGTCCGGCTCGACGTGGTCTGCGAGCAAGCTATCGACGCAGACGCGTCGGTGGTCCTCGAGTTGGGGCCGACCTCGCTAGATCTGCGGCGCCCGTTGCCGTGGCGCTATCGGCTCATCTACCCAGCAAAGGGGGGGTAGGCGTGTCCATTCGACTGCGGCTCAACCTAATCTTTACCGCGACCATGGCCGTGGCGCTCGCGGTCGGCTTGTACGGTGTATCGGGCCTTCGCTCCACCCAGTCCGCGGTCGAGTCGGCGTACCGTCGACAAGTTCACTTGAGCGAGGCGCAAAAGATCGAAGCGGATCTCCTGCGTGGCGCCGCCGCGATCCGCAGATTCGTCAGCAGCAAGGCCGACGATCTGGACGAGGCCAAGAGCGTCGGGATAGACATCGACGCGCGGCTACTCGAACTCGCCGCTTCCGCGTCGTCGCAAGACGAGCTCCGGTTCACCGGCGCCCTCCTGCAAGATCTCAAGATCTACCGACAGTCCATCGAACGAGCTGAATTCTGTCGGAAGAAGAACCAGCACGACTACGCGTTGAAAATCGTGGGTCACCTCGAACGCGAGATACTTCCCGACGTCCAGCAGCACGTCGATCAACTCGTCGCCTACAACCGGACCATCGCTCTCGAAGAGGCCGTTGCGGTCCAGGAAAGAACGACAACGACGAGTTGGACATTGGGGTTGTTCCTCTTCGGGCTCGGCCTCACCGGAGTCGCACTGTTCTTCGCGCTACAGTTGTGGTTGGTCCGCCCGCTCGAGCAACTTGCCGAAGGAGCCCGCAGAATCTCGAGAGGTGAGTACGACGCAGAGATCGCAACCCCGACCACGCGCGAGTTACGCGAGCTGTCGCAAGAGCTGAGCACGATGGGGCGCAGCATCGCGTCGTATCAAGGAGAACTGCTCGAACGTGAACGACTCGCGGCCTTGGGTGAGATGACCTACACCGTCGCGCACAACGTGAGAAATCCGCTGGCGAGCATTCGTGCGCTTGCTCAGAGCTCGCTGCCCGACATCGAGAACAAGGTGGGCCGAGCTGCGCTCAAGTCGATCATGACCTCCGTCGATGGGCTCGATCGTTGGTTGAAGGATCTCTTGATCGGCTTGCGTCCGATCAAACTGACTCGCCAGAGCGAAGACTTCAACCAGGTGGTTCGAGAGGTTGCTGAGAGCATGAGTCACTACGCCGAGCAGCGCGGCGTATCGATCGACGTGACTCTTCCCGACGGCCCCTCCGAAGTCGAGCTGGACCGGCGCCGTTTCGATCAAGCTCTGATCTCGGTCGTGTCGAACGCCATCGAAGCGTCGCCCAGAGGCGAACGTATTCGCCTGACCAGCAAGACTTGCCGAGGGATATCGAACGGCGTCGAAGTCACAGTGGAAGACCACGGCGTTGGAATCGCCCCTGACGTTCGCATGAAGATTTTCAAGCCGAGCTTCACGACCAAGCAAGGCGGAACCGGAATGGGACTCAGCTTGGCCCAACGAATCGTTGTCGGTCATGAGGGTCGAGTCGACGTCGAGTCCGAACTCGGATCCGGAACCCGATTCCGTTTGTTTATTCCTAAGACCGAACCCGGAAGTATGAAACAAGAGAAGCGAGAGTCGTCATGGCGCAAATCCTGATTGTCGATGACGAGCAGCCGCTCCTGCAGTCGCTTTCGTTGGAGCTTCGTCGCAATGGACACGAGTGCTTACTCGCCGAGACCGGCGCAGAGGCGTTCTCGATCCTCGAAAAGAACTCTCCGGCGATCGCGGTGCTCGACGTTCGGCTTCCGGATATCAGCGGTCTCGACGTTCTCCGCCACATCAAGTCGGAGATGCCGGAGGTGCCAGTGGTCATGGTCACCGCCTTCGCGTCGATCGACTCCGCTGTGGAAGCGATGAAGGACGGAGCGATCGACTACCTGGAGAAACCGATAGACCTCGAAGAGCTGCAACTCGTCGTCGATCGCGAACTGCGCAACGCTCAGCTTCGCTCGGAAGTCGAACTCTATCGCCGAGAGTCCCGTCGCGATTGCGACCAGTACGCGATCATCGGAGAGTCGCCGCCGATCCAAGAGATTCGTCAGACGATTCGCCGAATCAATGAAGTCCCCGTAACCGTGGCGAGTGAGTTTCCCACGATCCTGCTGCTCGGTGAGACCGGCTCTGGCAAAGATCTCGTGGCGAGACAGATTCACTATTCCGGCCCGTTGTCCAATCGCCCGTTCGTGCAGGTCAACTGCTCGGGACTGCCGAGAGATCTAGTCGAGAGCGAACTGTTTGGGCACGAGAAGGGGGCCTTTACCAACGCGACGCAGCGCAAGCAAGGGCTGTTCGAGATCGCCAAGGGAGGGACCATCTTCCTCGACGAGATCGGTGACATGGCCCTCGACATCCAATCGAAACTACTGAATGTCCTCGAGCACCGGCAGGTGCGACGCGTCGGCGGGACTCGTGACTACCAAGTCGAAACGAGAATCATCGCAGCGACGAATGTCGATCTCGAACGCGCCGTCGAAGACGGATCGTTTCGCGCCGACCTCTTCTATCGAATCCGAGTTGTTTCGGTGTCGATTCCTCCTCTTCGTCAAAGACTCGGCGACATGGAGATGCTGTCGACCTTCTTTCTCGATCGCTTCCGTGCCAAGTATCGCAAGCCAGAACTCGAGTTCGAAGAGGGAACGATGGACGCGTTCCGGAATTGGACGTGGCCGGGGAACGTGCGCGAACTCTCGCACACGATCGAGCAGATGGCGTTGTTGTCCAGCGGCACCATCATGAAGCCTCCGGTGTTTCCGAGTCGCACTGACAGCGCCCTCGGCGACCCCGAGGAATCGCTGATGAGATTCGACTTCTCGGCGCAGAATCTAACGCTCGAGAACGTCGAGCGTGAGCTCATCGTCCGCGCCCTCGACCACACCGATGGCAACGTGTCGGAGGTGGCCCGCTTGCTCGGGGTGAGTCGCGGCGCCCTCCGTCACCGCATGGCGAAGTGGGGCATCTCCGCATGAGCCCCAGCCGCGGTCGGTTGACCGGAGCCAACGGGTCATACCGTCTGGCTGTCGCTAGCCACTCCCCGTCTCACGCCGGTGGAACCTCCCCGGAACTGACGTTTTTGACGCGGTTTAGGGGCTGGTTCGGCCGGTTCTTTGGCGTCTGGTTTGCGATCGACGGTGGGCAAACGATTCGTCCGAGGAGTGGCAGTTCATGATCCAGCGCGCAGTACGATCGAATTCCGACAGCGCGCTGGCTCGCGATGCGGAGACCGTGGCGCCGCGAGTCGCCTTCTACAGCCATGACTCCTTCGGACTCGGGCATCTGCGTCGATCGCTCCTCTTGTCGGAAGCGGTCTGTAGTCGTCGAGCGGACGCCGAAGTCCTGCTGCTGACCGGTTCGCCGCGGGCGCGATTCTTCGACCGGTCGGACTCCATCGAAGTCGTACCGCTTCCCGCGATCACCAAGAGCGCAGACGGTCGCTACGTTTCTAGAAACAGCGACCAGCCGCTCGAGCACACGGTTCGTCGCCGCAAGGACTCTCTTCGAGAAGCGCTCAACCGGTTTCAGCCCGATACCCTAGTCGTCGACCACGTCCCGGCCGGACTACAGGGAGAGTTGCTCCCATTGCTCGCCGATCTACGAGCGACCGGGCGAACCCGACTGGTCGCGGGGCTGCGAGACATTCTCGACGAGCCTTCCACGGTGCGCGCGCACTGGTCGAAGTACGGCATCGATCGAATTCTCACAGAGTTGTACGACGATGTCCTCGTTTACGGCGATCGCGACGTGTTCGACCTGGGGGAGCTGTACTCACTGCCGACGGAGCTCCGCGATCGCCTAACATACCTGGGATACCTCGGTCGTCCTCCACTCGCCCCGCTTCCCGATCGCAACGATTCGACACCGCACGTACTGTGCTTGATCGGTGGCGGTGGGGATGGATTTCCGCTCGCCCGCATGTTCCTGACTGCGTGTCAGAGCGAAGCGTTCTCGGCGACGGTAGTCACAGGCCCCTTCTTGCCGGCCGCGGAGAAGCGCGAGTTACAAGAACTGGCCGCGCAGTCGAACAACCTGCACGTTCTCGGCTTTTCTTCTCATATCGACCCCCTCATCGCGTCGAGCGAGGTTGTCGTCACCATGGGTGGATACAACTCGCTCATGGAAACCATCAGCCTGCGACGAAAGACGATTGTCGTACCGCGCGTAGTTCCACGTCGCGAGCAATGGTTGCGCGCAACCGAGTTTGCGGCGCGTGGGTTGGTCTCGATGATCGAACCGAGTGAGCTGACTGGCCCCCGCCTCAGAAGCGCCATCGAGAGTTCGTTGATCGCGGAGGTTCCTTCGCGCCCTATCGATCTCGGCGTATCGTTCGACGGCGTCGCGAACTTCGTCACCGAGCTATCACGCTGGGGATCTCCCCAGCCACCGAGTCTGTCCGGTCGAGGCCGCTTGATCGAACGCGCGCCTGCCCTCAAGAATCAACGAGAGAAGACCAGCCGTGTCCGCCCCAGACAACCCCGGTGATGAACCTCTTCGCGTCTGTTACATCCTCAAGATGTTCCCGCGCTTGTCCGAGACGTTCATCCTCAACGAGATCCTCGAACTCGAAGAGCGTGGTGTCGACGTCTCCGTTGTCAGTTTGATGTTGCCGCACGACGGTCGTTTTCACGGTCGACTCGGCGGCCTCAAGCTGACCGTGGACCACGTCGTCCGCGACAAGCCCGAAGGCTACTGGGCGCGGATTCGCGGAGACTTGGTCGACTACGCTCCCGCGCTCGATAGGTGGCAACCGGCGATTGAGCTCCTCGAGGCGCACGCGATACCGAAGGATTTTGATCTCCTGTTACGCGCGGTGGTCATCGCTGGCATGCTCCAGAAGCGTGGCGTTCACCATGTGCATGCACACTTCGCGACCATAGCAACTCGCGTCGCCGCGCTCGTTTCATCGATGACCGGAATCACCTTCAGCTTCACCTCGCACGCCAAAGACATCTTCCGAGAGACCGTCGATCGCAACCTGTACCGCGATCTAGTCGATCGGTCAGCGTTCAACGTCACTGTGAGCGACTACAATCGCGAGTTCTTGATCGAGCACACGCCGAATATCGACGCCGCAAAAGTGCGCCGGCTCTACAACGGGATCGACCTCGGATACTTCCAACCGTCCAGCACGCCACGCGATCCGAATCACGTTCTCAGCGTCGGACGGCTCGTCCCCAAGAAGGGATTCGACGTTCTGCTGCGCGCGGCCAAGCGGCTCGTCAATGAAGGATCGAGGCTTCGCTTCACGATCGTCGGTGACGGAGAAGATCGCGACGCACTGCACGCGTTGAATCGCGAACTCGGCTTGGAGAACACCGTCACGTTCGCCGGCGGTCTGCCACAAGAGCGAGTTCGCGAACTCTACGACGTCGCGTCGATCACCGCGCTGGCCTGTGTCCCGGACGCGATCGGCAACCGGGACGCACTGCCGACCACTCTTCTGGAGAGCCTCGCCTGCGGAGTACCCGCGGTATCAACGCGACTCACCGGTGTTCCCGAGATCATCGACGAAACCGTCGGCGCCGTCGTCGAGCCGAATCAAGATGAACCGCTAGCCCGTGCGATTGCGGAGTTGGCGCAACGTGTAGACCCCGCCCTACGCCAGCGCTGTCGCGATCGCGCGGCCGATCGGTTCGACCTTCGCCGAAATGTCGCCACGCTGCATGAGTTCTTCGAAGAAGCGAGTCGCAGCGCCAAGAACAATGGTGCGACATCGTGAATCGCTTCGCCTACATCTGCGCGGATCCTGGGATTCCGGTTCCCGGCACCAAAGGCTCTTCCATTCACGTGGCCAGCGTCGTAGCTGCTCTGCGCGCAAAGGGACTCCGCGGCACCGTGCACTGTGCACGTGCCAAGGCCGACGAACTCGTCGGTTGCTCGTTGCATCGATTGCCGACCGCCGTCAAGAGCCCGAACGTCACTGACGCGGCGCGGGAGCTACGCCTGCTCGGGGCCAACGTGCCGCTGGGCCTCGACGGTGTACGACCGGACTTCGTCTACGAGCGATACTCCCTCTGGCACTACGCGGGGCTCTTGGAAGCGCGACGACTCGGCGTTCCGTTCGTACTGGAGGTCAACAGTCCGCTCCCGCACGAGGCGAGTCAGTACCGATCGCTGGCCCATCCGACGATGGCCAACGGGGTGGCCGAGACGCTTTTTCGCAACGCGGATGGAGTGGTCTGTGTGTCCGACGCGGTAGCCGAGTGGGTCCGCGGCATGGGTGCTAGCGCAGATCGAGTTTGGACTATTCCGAATGGGGTCGACGCCGATCTCTTCTCGCCCGACGGTCCGACGACAGAGGCGATCGAGTCCCCGTTCCATGAAGAAACGACGGTGTTGGTGTTCAGTGGCTCGTTCCGACCGTGGCACGGCCTCACGGATTTGGTCAACGCGTTCGACACGTTGCGCGGTCGCGGCCATGACGTCGGCCTGTTGATGATCGGCGACGGTCCCGAACGTGTTCGCTGTCAGGAGTCGATCGAAGAGCTCGGGTTGGCACGGTTCGCTCACTTCACCGGCGCGGTCGCCCCGGACCAGGTGCCGGCGTACACGAGGCTCGCCGACATTGCCATGGCACCGTATCCAGCGCTCGATCGCTTTTACTTCTCGCCGCTCAAGCTTCTCGAGTACATGGCGCTGGCGCTGCCGGTGGTCTCCTCGGACATTGGACAGATCGGGGGCCTCGTCACGCACGACGAGCGCGGTTTGTTGTGTGCTCCGGGGGAAGTCCACGAAGTGGTCTCCGCGGTCGAGAGTCTGATCGACGACCCGGACAAGGCGGCTCGCCTTGGTAACACGGCAAGGGAGTGGGTTCTGGACAACGCCACCTGGGGCCATCGAGTCGACGAAATTCTGGCTCGGGTCGGGGGCGTGCAGTGAAGGCGCTCAAAGATCTCCGCCTTCGCTGGCGACAGCTTCTCGAGGTGCACCGCGAGTTCGCCGATCTCGTCCGCAAGGAACGACGGCTGCTGTTCATCGCCGGACTCGCTCTGGTCGGTGAGATCTCCATGCAACTCGTCGGGGCGTGGCCGCTTCGGTATCTGGTCGATGGACTTCTGCTCCCCGATGACAGTGCCTCGCTGATGTTCGTGCCCGATGGTTACCCCACGGCGAACCCGTGGACGTACGTCGGAATCGTTTGCTCGGTACTCCTCGTCGCCACGGTCTTGACCACGACGCTCGGATACTTCCGACAAGTGTGGGCGGCGACGGCGGGGCAGCGCATGATTCTCCGGCTACGCAAACGACTCTACGGACACTTGCAACGGTTGTCGCTCAACTTTCACCGGGACAGCAGACACGGGGATCTGATCGCTCGGATCACCGGAGACATCCCAGCGTTGCGAGACATTCTGTCGGAGACGCTCATCGACTTGGTGGGGAGACTCGCCCTTGCGTTGACGACCTTGACCTTGCTGTTCCTCATGGATGCACTATTGGCGACCGTTGCCGTCGTCACTTTGACTACGGTCCTGTCGCTGTCGCTCTTGTTCGGTCGAAAGATCGCTCGAGTGGCGCGTCGCCAGCGGCAAAAGGAAGGCATCATCGCCCACACGGCGGGCGAGGCGTTGTCGTCGGTTGCACTCATCAAAGCGTACGGCGCCGAGGAGCTGTTGCTCGATCGTTTCGCCCGGCAGAACCGATCGTCGATGCGTCGCGGTCTCGAAGGAACGCGGCTGCAGGCCGGGCTCTCGCGATACGTGGAGATCTGCTTTGGTGTAGGGACGGCCGTCGTTCTCGCTTTCGGCGTCATGCGCGTCTTCGAAGCGAACGCGCTATCGGCTGGAACTCTGCTCGTGTTTCTCTCCTACGTGAAGTCGTTGCACAAGCCGCTGCGCAAGTTGTCGCGAGCGTCGAGCAAGATTGGAAAAGCGTCCGCGTGCGGGGCGCGCATCCTAGAGATCCTCAACATCGAACCCGATGAGGTCGACGCACCGGACGCCACGGAGGCTCCGCGCCTGACTGGAAACGTCGAGTTTCGTGACGTTGCGTTCACGCACGACAACGGACCCGCGGTGCTGACCGGGGTCGATCTTTCGATCGCCGCCGGGGATCGAATTGCTCTGGTGGGACCGAACGGCGCGGGCAAGACGACTCTGCTTCACCTCCTGCTCCGACTGTACGAACCGCGCAGTGGCGAAGTGTTGTTCGACGGCGTCCCGTCGAACCGCTACACCATTGCGAGTATCCGCCGACAAATCTCGTTGGCGCTGCAGGAGACGCATCTCTTTGGTATCACGATCCGCGAGAACCTACGTTTCGCCGCTCCGGACGCCAGCGATGTGGCCATGATCAAAGCGCTCGACACCGCGGGTGCGTCGTTCTTCGCGGATCTCCCGGACGGACTCGATACAGAGTTGGCGGAGGCGGGGAAGAACCTGTCCGGTGGCGAACGGCGGAAGATTGCCTTGGCCGCCGCCATCTTGAGACCGTCGGCGATCTTGGTCATGGACGAACCGACCACGCACATCGACGCCGCGGCGAGAGAAGACTTGGTGTCTCGATTCGACGAGCTCACGCGGGGCCGGACCGTTATCGTCGTTACTCACGACGCGGAACTCCTCCCGCGCATGGATCGCATCGTGCACTTGGAGTCGGGCCGAATCGTCGAAGTTGGAACCCATGCCACGCTCTCGTCGACTTCGGACGACTATCGTGGGCTGTTGTCGCAGCCAGCCGATGCGCCGGTCGACGCCCCAGGTGGTGTCGCGTGATTCCGTTGCCGCCGCATTCTCTACCCGGCCTCGAGTCGATTTTCGACGGGACCGCCTGGAGCCGTTGGGTCGACGAGGGGCGTACCTTTCCGCTCGCGGATCTCATGCAGTCGATACGTTATGTGCGATTGAAGCCGGACGACTCGTGTCGACTCTTCGTCTTCGGCCCGCGAGCCGAGAACCCGTCGGCTGCCCCTTTCGGCTTCTACCTGCAACTGTTCGCGACCGTTGATCGCGCCCGTGAAGCGTTCGCCAAAGAACAGACGCGTCACCACCGGGCCATCGATCAACTCGAACCATTCCTCTGTGAGCAGACCGCAACCGTAGCGGTGCCGTTCCCGAACGACGCCGAGTTGCCAGATCTTCGGCACGTCTACGAACCCGATCGCTTTCGGCGTACTCTCGGCGATCTCCTCTCGCAGTACCCGACCGACGATTGGCGGATCAAGCGACGCAAGTTGTCCAGCGAGGTCTTGAGTTACAAGCCCGGGCGTCGCTGCGTCTTCAAAACGACGGTCGAGCTGCGCAATCGCCACCACGAAGAGCGCAAGTCGTTGGTGCTCCACGTCCAGGTGGAACCGAGTCACCGCGCTGAGGAGACGTACAAGAAGCAGAGTGTCCTGTCGACCGCGCTTACCGCAGCGGGGTCGGCGACCCGAGAATCGTACGGCTGGGTCCGATCACGAGGCGTGATCGCGACTGAGTGGGTCGACGGGGTGACGTTGTCGTCCCATCTAGCGACGACGGAGTCGGACGTCTTGGCGGCCGTTGGTCAAGAGTTGGCCACGCTTCACTCTCTTACTGTCGAACTGCCCCATTGCCCATCGCCGATCGAACGAGCCGACACGGTCCTGCGATTGACCGCCGACGTTTGCAAGTTGCTCCCCGACGCTGCTCCGGAGATTCAGTCGTTGAGTGACAGTCTGACGGAGTCGCTGAAGAGCTTCTCGCTGCTGCAATCGTCAATCGTGCACGGAGACTTCCATCCGGGCCAGGTCCTTGTCCGAGACCGACGCCCGTTGTTCATCGATTTCGATCGCGCGGGGCGGGGCTACGCCGTGGAGGACATCGGCAATTTCATCGCGTACCTCCTCGAAGCGCAGGCTCCGCTCGCGCTTTGCGAGCAGTTTCTCGTCGGCTACCGGTCCCAATCGACAGCTCCGAACGACGAGCTGTTGCGAAGCGCGACTGCGCTTGCGCTCTTTCACCGGCTCCCCGCACCGTTTCGTCGCCTCGATCCGCAGTGGCCGGATCAAACCCGCCGACTTATCACGCTTGCCCAGGAAACGCTTCGAGGGGACATCCTATGACGTGGTGCTGGACACAGTCTCTTCGCGAGCCGCTCGCTACTGTTCTTTCCGCGAATCAATGCTTGAGAGTTGAAAGCGACAAGAAGCAAGGGTGGCACGTGCTCTCCCCTTCGAAGTGCGGTGATGGCATGCGTTGGTCATCGTTGAGCGAAGACATGAACTCACTGAAGCCTTTGTCTGTCGTGCAGGACAAGCGACTGAAGCAGATCCCCTCGGTGCTCGGCGATTGGCTGGGCCACGGGTACGAAGTGCGAATGATCGCGCACAAACCGCACCGTCGCGCCGTGTTCTTCTTGGTCACGGAGTCGGGGCCAGCCGTGGCCAAGATCTACCACAAGGATCGTGCGCTCTTCCGTCGCTGGACCGCGTTCCCGTCGGGCGATCTGATTACGACTCCGACCGTGTTCGATTGGGACGAAGAGCGACGAGTGTTGACGACGTCGTTGTGTTCTGGTCGATCCCTCAACGACTTGTGGATGAACGGCGATGGTGTACCGGAGCACGGTGACGCGTTGACTCGCGTGGCCCGTGCGTTGTGGGCGACCCCGGTTCCGGACGGGGACTTTCCCGAGCACACGGCGTTTGACGAGATACGGGTGTTGGAAGAGCGACTGCCGTTGTTCCACCAGACGCTTGCCGATCCGAGTCCGCGCGCCGAAGCGCTGGTGCAGAGGGTCAGCGAAGCTCTCGCGTCGACCTCGACCACCTCGAAGACGCTCTCGCACCGCGACCTTCATGACAAACAGATCCTGATCGACGGAGACCAGACGTCGCTGATCGATCTCGATCTCGCGGCGATCGCACATCCCGCGCTCGACGTCGCCAACATGCTCGGTCACATACGTCTGCGCGCCCTGAAAGGGGCTGCGCTTCCCTGGCGTGAAATCGCCACGCGCTTCGTGGGAGGTCTCGAAGGCCACTCCATGCTGCAAGAGTTGAATGTTTGGACCGCGGCGACCTTGGTGCGAATCCTTCTGATCTACGCCCGCCGTCAGCGCCCCGAAACCCTCCTCGACGACTTGATCGAAAGCGCATCTGCCGCGCTTGATCGCGGCGGGGAGTGGAAAGGGCTGCTGTGATGCGCTACGTGTTCAAGCTACGGGTGGCGCTAGCTCCGTGGACGTTGCTCGCCTTGCTATCCTTCGGCAACGTCGCCGCCGCGCAGGACCGTTTGCAGGTCGGAACCCGTGTCGAGGTGGACGGTCACTGGTCGCGCGGGCAGTTTCGCGCCATCAAAGTCGTCGTCGAAGAACCGGACGAGTACCCGGAGGTCAAAGGGTTTGCCGATACGATCGATCTCGAACGTCGGCGACTCACGATCGGTCCGTTCACGATAGAGATCGACGACGATACCGACATCGAAGACGCCGAGGATGGCGATGACTCCTACCGTTTCGACGAACTTCGTCCCGAGTGGCGCCTCAAGGTCGAAGGCGAACTGATCGGCCCGTTGCGTATGCGCGCCGTCGTGATCGATGTCGACCAGAGCCGCACCCGGACCGATCCGCCCATCCTCGAACTCGAAGGAGTGATCGAAGCTCGACGGATGGCGACGGACGGTGGTCTGTCGGTGACCGTCAACGGGGTCATATGCATGGTCACCCCCGAGACGGGGCTGCCCGACGGAGTGTTTCAGAAGACGCGGGTTCAGATCGACGACGACGACGATCGCCCGCAGCACCAACTCGTCCTTTGGGATCGATTCACCATCGGTGGCGAGGTTCAGATCGACTTCGAATACGAAGACGATTTCGATCTCGACAAGCACCGCAATGGAGACATTTTTCAGTTCGACACCAGCGCCACTATCGAGGGACTCTTCGATCTCGGGGCGCGTAGTTACGCGTTCGCCAAAGTGCGCACCGCCAAGGGCTACGTCATCTTCGATGAGGATCGCGACAAGAAGCTTCGCGAACAGTCGGCTCTCGAAGAACTCAACGTCTATTGGTACGAGCCGTTCGGAATTCCGGTCAGCCTTCACATTGGCCGCCAAGACTTCGACGAAGAGCGCGAGTGGCTCTACGACGAAAACTTGGACGCGGTACGGTTCATGTTCAGACGTGGACCGTGGGAGGCGGAACTGTCCTGGAGTGGGTATCTCGCTGACGCGCCGCGCCACAAGGATAACCTGTTCAACCAGATCGCCCTCGTTCGCTGGAGGTACGACTCGTCGTCGTACTTGTCCGCGTATGTGATCGATATTCAAGACCGATCGCGGCGAGACGTCTCACCGCTGTTTCTCGGCGCGCGCGCGTACCACCGAAGCTCGAGCATGATCTACTGGTGCGACTACGCCTATGTCGACGGTGTCGACGGGTTCAACAGGGTCCAAGGCCACGGGATCGACGTCGGCGGCGGCTATCAGTTTCGCCGCGCCCCTGCACGACCGTACGTCTACGCTGCGTACGCGCTGGGAACCGGTGATGGCAAGACCAGCGGTCGCACGGATCGCAGCTTTCGCCAGACCGGATACCACGACAACAACGAGAAGATGTTTGGTGTCGCCTCCTTCCGCTACTACGGGGAACTCTTCGATCCCGAATTGTCAAACCTCGAAGTGGCTACGGTGGGTGTGGGGTGTCGTCCCCGTGAGAACACTTCCATCGATATCGTGTTCCACCGGTATCATCAGCACCGCCGATCGACCACGTTGCGTGACTCCAGCTTGCGCGCTTCTCCGGGCGGCACGAGCCGCGATCTCGGCTCGGAGATCGATATCATCGTGGGCGTTGACGATCTCTGGGACCACTGCGATCTAGAATTCGACTTTGGCTACTTCATGCCCGGCGACGCGTTCACGGCGGATCACCACCCCGCGTTGTTCGCCGCCGTGCAGATCGAATGGAGCTTCTGATGGCCCGCCGCCACCCGAATCTCGCGAGGCTGGCAGCGCTGCTCCTCCTTGCACTCGTCACTATGTTTGCTTCATGCAACCGACTGAGTCCCGGGCGCCCTGCGGCATTCGTGCCCGGCGCCCCGACCATAGGCGATGGTGGGATCGGCGCGTCTTCTCAGGTTCAAATCGATCACCCGTTGTACGCAGGGCTCGCCCGAATTGTCGCCGGCGACGGGATTATCGATCTCGGCTGGGACGCGGCGTCCGATGACCACGACAGCGCCGAGAGCTTGCGGTATCGCGTGTACGTGTCGCCGACGTCGGGTGACCAAGTCTTCGCCGCTCCTGTTTTGGAGACCGCTCCCGGCGTCACTTCGTCGCAACTGACCGGGTTGCCCAACAACGTGCCGGTTTACATTGTCGTTCGCGCGGTCGACACCGAGGGCAACGAAGACGTTAATACGGTCGAATGGCTCGGGCTTCCCAACCCTGTCTTGTTCGTCGGACCGAGCGGAGGTGGAGCTCCAGACGGGCTCACGCCGACCAGTGCGTTCGCCACCGTCGGCCAGGCCGTCTCCGCTGGTATCCCGTTGAACGGCGTGAACATCTATGTCGCCGGTGGTTCTTATCCGGAGAACGTGTTTCTGTTTCCGGGCATGGCGATCTACGGCGGGTTCACTGCGTCGTTCGTCGTCTCCGACCGAGACTTCGTCGCGAACCCCACCCAGTTCTCTTCGACCTTCCCGGTCGACTTGGTAACTATGCTTCCGGGAAACGCGCCGGTGTCGATCGACGGATGCGTCATGTCCGGCAACAACATTAACGAAGCCGGTGTGATCGTCGACAACGTGCCTTTCCAGATCACCAACTGCGAGGTGCGCGACATGGTGATTCACGGGGTGGAGATACGATCCGACGTCGCTGAAGCGGACGCGGTGACCGGCACGTTGCGCGGTTGCTCCGTGATTCGCAGTGGTGGGGAAGGAGTGCTGATCATCGCTCTCGGTGACATCACGATCGACAACAACCAAATCACGCAGAACGGCAACGAAGGAGTCGAGAGCCAGTGGCTCTACACGGAGACCGGCAATACCACGCGCATCGAACTGACGCGCAACCGGATTCTCGACAACGGTGACGAGGGGATCGACCTCGACTTTGCGGAACTCTCCGAGACGGACCCGTCTCTGAGCCAAGGCGGGCGCATACGAGTCTTGATTCGCGCCAACGACATTCGTCGAAACTCCCTGGCTGGCGTACAGCTCGACCTTGACTTCGAGAACAGCGACGGCATCGATTTCGAGGCACGGATCGAAGACAACCGAATCTCCTCGAACCGCGGCGACGGTATCTCTTTGGATGGCGACGCGAGGGGATCATTCCGCATGGCGCGCAACGTCATCACGGCCAACTCCCTGGTTGGCGTGTCGATCGACGGATCGCCGGACGGGCCGTGGTGTCGCATTCTTAACTCGCGCCTGCTCGGGAACGGGGCTTCCGGGATCTTGGTTCGCGACCACGCCGGTGTCGAAGTTCGCAACTGCGCCGTCGGCTACAACGGCAATGGAGCGGTGCGTTCGCCGCGCTCGTTCGTCGATGTGGTCAACACTCTCCTGGTCGGTAATGGTGGCGCCGCCAGTGAGATTTCCACACTGCGTTACTCGACCGTGTTTGCCGAGCCGCTGCCGGCCACGCCGGGAGTCAACGTTTCGACCGCCGATCCCCGTCTCGAATTGTGGCCGAGCGCGGTGCGCCATGCGGTTGGCGCCGCGGGCGCCGCTGAGATCTTGATCACGGAAACGACGGTGTTCGCAGTCGGCGATACGGTCGAGTTGCGAGACGACGGCGTCCCGCGCACCGTCGAATCGGTCGCGGCGGATCGAATTGCGTTTTCACCACCGCTCGAGAGCGCGACGGTGGTCGGCGACGCTGTGTTTGCTTACGGCACGTCGTTGAGCGTCATGGAACGAGAGGGCTTCTTCGATGGAAGCC
>JAJFFE010000138.1 GCA_021776775.1 Planctomycetota bacterium
CCCCGGCGCTCCCTTTCCCGCTGTGCGATGTGGACACAACAGGCGACGTCGGCCAAGAGCTGGGCTGCGCGATCCCGTCCACTTCCTGCCCCTGAGCGCTGTGTTCCTGAGCGCTGTGTTCCTGGGCGCCGCTAACCGACGAGCGTTACGGACAGAACGCCGAGATAGCGCATTCGATGGTGTCAGCCGTCGGATCGAACGAGCAACTTGGAAACGGCGCGGTCGGCGGCGCCCCCGCGACGAACAAGTACTCGAGCAGATACACCATGTCGGCGATGTCGACGGCGCCGTCGTCGTTGACATCGCAAGCGTCATCACACTCGAGCGGGATGCCGGTCAGGAACAAGGCATTCAACCCGTAGACCGGGTCTGACACTTGAAGCTCTCCGTCGGTGTTGCAGTCTCCTCGAATGAAGTCGTTTCCGGCGGGCGGCGTGAACTCGACGACGAGGACGGGAGTGCTGAACGGATCCTCGCTAGAAGCCCACTTCACAGAAGTCTGCAAGGTGCTCTCGTTCAGATGGCGTAGCAGGAGTCCGTAGTTCGTCGATGGATCGTCGAGCCACTCCTGAACGACGGCTACGAACTCGGGCGTGCTGCTCCACGTCGAACTCCCGAACGGAGCAGCGACCACGTTGATCGTCGACAACGCGACGGCGTCGTAATCGCCACCGGGAGTCGCCCACGCAGTCGTCGCGTCCGGGAAGAAGCCGAGCGTCCACGTGGCATCGCCAGGCGTGGCGGGAGCACCGGATCCCCCCCCGGCGCTGGAGGTTCCTTCTCCCCAGTCCGCCAACGTTCGGTGAACTCCGATCTCGGCCGAACTGAATCCAGGGGCCGCATCGAGTTGAACCAGCGTGAAGGAGACGCTGTCGATCGTCGATCCGGGCGGAATCTGCGCGTTCAGGTCGAACGCGAACAACGATCGCCGAATGATCCCGCCCCCGAGCCCACCAGTGCGACCGGTAAACAGCCAAACCCCGGCCCCAGCGCTGGTCTCCGGTCCACCCGTGGTCTCGAACAGCGTGTTGTCGCGCGACGGATTGAGCGTCACGGTATCACCCCATACGTCGGTCGAGACAAACACGAGCCACATCCCGAAAGCAAAAACCGAGAGTCGAGTCACGGCCGGCCGCGACCGAACGAACATGAACCGCACACCATCAAACTGAATGGGGAACACAAGAACCTACTTTGCGTGAAACGGGAATGAGCCCAGCGGTTCACCGACCCAGCGGATCCGCCGATAGTACCGCCAGTTTACCGCGTGAGACGCACCGAGCCGAGTGTTCTCGTCGGTAGAGGAAAACCAGGTGGCTGGAAACGCCGAACTGGCTTAGGTCTACGGAAAGTCCGCCTGGCACTCCGGGCACATGCCGTGCGTAACCCCAGTGGGAATAGACTTTGGATCGATCCAATGCCCGATCGGCAACCAGTTCCCAACGACGGTTTTAACTCGGGAGCACCATGCGCAACGCATGATCACATCCGGCTCGTGAAGAATATCGGGACCGTCGCCCGCCAGCGCAGATGCGAGTAACCGCTTAGTTGCGGCTTGCGCAAAGAACTTTCGACGCTGAGTTCGCGAGAAGTTCTGTTGCACGGTGCGAAGAAGATCTGAGATCGGCAAGACCGACGCGGCGTGGTCGAGTTCGACAACGCGAGCGGGCAAGACCGACAGCGCAACGTGCTCCGCCTCTTTCGCTAATGCGTCCGCTCCGATCGCGAAGCACATGTCGTAGATTGCCAGTCCGTGATCCAACAGCAGTCCAGGAGGCGCGCCCTCGCGTTCTTGATCGACGAGGAGCGGGACCACCCGTTCGAGCGCTCGCAACGCCTGCTCTTCGCAGCCAGCCCGCAGACACACTTCAGCCTCGTCGAGGGCCAGACCAAACTTCGCCGGAACGGTATCGAGGACGGCGTGCCTGACCTCTTCGCGATCGTAGACTTGCACCGCCAAGCTATGGTTTCCACCGAGGAGGTACGCCTCAGCTTCATACTTCGGAATTGCAATGGACCCGAGTTCTGGGCCTTCGAACCCACGAAGAAGTTCCGTCAATTCTCGAACGCACTCACGGGAACGAGAGTGATCGCCGACCAATTGTGCGATCTGGAACTGCATCTCTACCGCGCAAAAGCGAACGGAGAATGACGCACTCATCCCCCCCAAAAGAGAGCGGACCTGCTCCGCAATTCCTTGCGCGCGACGGGCATCTCCGATCGCGCACCACTGAGTGCCTGTCATGCGCAGCGCGTGCAGCCGGAGAGCGGGGTCGATCTCGTCTTTTCTTTCGACGAGGAGGCGGGCCACCGCGAGGGTTTCGCAATGACGACACTCACGACTGTAGATCGTCATGAGATCAGCGAGTTGCAAGGGATGCGCCTCGGCAAACGGACACGCGTCTGCGATCGCGGCAAGCACCTGAGCCTCCGCCTCGGCGAGGCGTCCGGCTTCCGCGAGTGATCGGTGAGATAGATCGACCATAGCCCGTTCTCGTTTCGTGGCCCAAGATCAGGCGTCACGGGCACTAGGCTAGGCGCTACCGACCATTCGTTCAAGAAGCCAACCCGAAGGAGAAACTCAACACGATGACGAAGTGTTGAAGCAGGGCCGGAGGCGTCATCGACCCAAGCGAGGATCGCGATGACCCTGCCCACGGTCGGGCGCGTTGGCCGCGCCTCATCGTCGGGTGTTCAAAAGCGGATCCCAGATAACCCAAAGTGCCCGCCACACACCACGAAGCGACCGGCCCCGTCTTTGGACGAAGAGCAGCGGCGGGTTGTCTACCCCACAATAACGAACGACAAAACAGCAGTGAAGTTGATCACTGGAGTTGAATCGTGACGGACGAACGGGCGGTCGTGTGCACGCGTGCCGATACTTCGACTCGCGCATCTGCCAGCTCGATCCCCGGCAGGGAAATCACGTAGTCACCGGGCCGATCAACCCAGAACTCGGCCCGGGATGCGGTGAGCCCGGTCCCGATCCGAGACCGAGAGAAGTCTTTCGAGACGAGTTGCCCATCACCGCCTCGGCACCTCAACGAAGCGCGCCCCCATTCGCTGAGAGATATCGCGGCCTGAGCCTCGCCCCTTCGTAACTCCACGCTCAACTTCCAAAGCGGCTGTGGTTCGAGGGTGAACGCGACGACTTCTTCGGCGGAGTCGGCCTGAACGGTCGTGTTCAACGAACGGAAGCCGGTCGCCATCACCATCAAGTCCAATGATCCGCGCGGCGCAAGCCACTCGTGCTCCCCGTCGGCAGCGGCCGCCGCAACTTGCCACGCACCATCGGCTTCTTTGGTGGTGCGACGCCAATAGATCACCGGCGAATGGGCGGGACCGACTTCTCCCTCGGCCGTCTCGATCCGACCGACGACTCGCGACAGCGGCGCCACCATCAGCGCTTCGACCCGATGTCGATCGCCGGGCACGGACAGCTCGACGCGGTCACCACTAGGTTCGAGCACGAACGCCCACTCGCCGACCGCGATCGTTGGGAACTCGACTCGGTACACGGAGTCGCCGACTCGCTCGAACCGCTGACCCGAAAGTCGAAACGGCGCCGCGCCTCCGGCCGGCTCGCAGGAGAGGGACCACCGAGAGACGTCGATCGCAACCGACTCGGCAAATGTCAGCTCCAGAGTGAGCGACGCCAACTCAGTCCATGGCTCGTCTCGCTCGTCGAAGGAAATGACGGAGACCCCGGCGGGACGAAGATCCACCACGGAGCGATCCAAGATCGCCCGAGAGCCGCTGAGCACACCTTCCTCCAACCTAAATTCGTAGACGCCGGGCAGCAGGCCGAACATGCTTGCGGCCGCATCGACCACCGGTGCCGAGGCAACCCACTCGTCGTCTTGATACGCCCGTACTGCGAGCGCTCCCCGCTGCGCGGCGGATGAACGATCGACATGAATCTCGACTTCGCTTCCCCGGTGAAGACCGACAGTGACATCGTCAACTCGGTCGGTGAGCGAAAGGCGCTGCCACGCGTATCCAGGGGCGCCCACCCACAGCGTTTGCGATCGGCCGGTCTCCGGCAGCAGCATCGGGTTCTGGGACGGGGGGCCGGTGAGTCGCTGTGCTATCCCGAGAGGCGTGGGCCGGCTCGCCTCGAGAACCGACGTCGCCCGAACGCAACGCACTCCGGCGAGCGCCTCACCGGTCGCGGCGTCCGTGACGTGTAGCAATCCGCCGTAGACCCAGTCCGCTTGGACCTGCAGCCCATCGGTCAAGAGCGTGCTCAGCTCTGGCTGCCCAAACGTCGCAAACTGCTGGCGCAGATGAAGGTCGTCGACGGTCGCAGACCTCAGACGATCCCGACTCGTTGTGCGACCGCCGAGATCGAAACGACCACGATCCACCGAGACTCGGAACGAGGCGCCGTCGGCCCACGACACCCTGAAGTGTCCGGACTCCTCGAACCACGGGTCGCCCTGAGCGTCGTAAACGACGATCGATCCACGAAGCTGCTCCGGGGTGACAGACTCTGGTTCGACGAGGTGTAACAACGCTTCGGCCTCGGGCTCTAGCTCTCCCGCGCTCGCGAGACGTTCGACCTCTTCACCCTTACGACGTTCGCTTCCGGAGAACTTGGAATCGTAGTGAGATTTGCCGACTAGAGCGAAGCACGTGAGCAACAGAACCCCGACAACGACGTGTCGCATGACCGCTCCGTTCTACTTGAAAGAAGCCGAACACATCTCGGAGGGGGATGAGACGCGTCCGGCCGTCCAACTCAATCGTCGGATTCTTCACATGCGGTACAAGCGTGACGCCAACTACCGGAATAGGTCGCCATACCCATCCACTGACCAGAGGACATCTGCGACACGGACGTCGTAATCGTGCTCGTCAAGTGGCTGATCGTCGAGATACACGCGCCTTCGACATCGCAAGTCGCGCACGTCTTGTTGGCGATCCCCGCAAGATTTCCGACGAGGCTGGCAATCGCTCCACTCAACGCCTCCGACGCTGTGTCAGCGACGAACGTCGTCACCCCGGATCCGCTGTAGATCCGTGAAGTAACCGAGTCACATGGCTGCACCGTTGGCTGCAGCGCCCCAGACTCTTCCATCAGTGACACTTGCGCAAAACTACGCGGTGCCGAGGTTACGCCGACCACCGCGACGACGACTGCTGAGAGAGCGATCAACACGGAACGCATTTTCAACCCACCTTCCTCGTTTGCTTGTTCGCGACAGCCACCCACGAAAGTCGTCACCGCCGCTATCGCTCAAGCGAAATTCAGCGCTTGACATAGGTTATCGCTACTACTCACACGCGGAGCAGCCGATGCGGAAACAGCCCTCGTACCAACAACGAGCGATCCAAGAGCCGTCCGGCTGCTGCGAGGGGCCCATAATCTGGATGGCGCCATCGAGGTTCGTGATACTCGCCGTGCACGCCCCCGGAGTCAGGCACGGTCCACACGTCACCCCGCTTCTGTCGACCAAGCTGGACTCCAAGGCCTCGATAGCCTCGGTCAGCGCAGTCACGGGATCCGGGCCGGTCATCTGCGCACCCATCAGAACCACACAGAACTCCTGCGCGCTCGAAGTCGCACACGGTTGACTCGGGCTCGGCTCGACTTCGACCGACGTGGTCTCGCCGGGTCCCGGAGTCTGTGCAAACCCGACCGCAGACATGGCCGTAGCCAGCAAGAGCAGTCCGGTCGCTGCACGCATCATCCCTGTCATCTTCTCCTCCTTGCGTTGCGCGAGCGCACGACTCGCTGCTTGGACGATTTCCCGAGTTGGCTATCGTCCGGTGCTAGGAGGATCCCGCGCTTTTCGATTCCATGACAACTATTTGTGAACGAGCGGAACTCGGCGAAGCTACCCGCCGCAGTCGGGAGGGCTCGCACAATCGAGGCTATCCGCCGTGGGGTCGACGCCACACGTGAGCGGACCTGGCGACGGTGTTAGCGGGGATACGCCGTCGAAGAGCGCGGACAACATGTGAATACCGTCGCTGAGATCGAGGATGCCGTCGTCGTTGGAATCGCCGGCGTCCCGACAGAGGGGCGGTGCTCCCCCGGCAAACAGATGCATGATTCCAAAGATGGGATCGGCCAGATCGAAGATCGTGTCGCCGTTGGCGTCGCCACGGCGAAACAACGTCGGTGCGGCGACGGTGACACTGCCAGACGTCGACACCGGGACTGCGATATCGAACCCATGGAACACGTAGTTGGCCAGCGTTCCCTCGCCGAGGTCATCACAAAAATCCAGCGAAGCGACACCCGGCGCGACTAAGTCATAGGAGAGTTCGAAGATCTCGAGATCGAAACCGGGCTCCAACGCAGAGTGGTAAAAGAACGACATCAAGACGCCGGCGACGAAACCATCGGGCTCGACGCGAACTTCGGAGTAGTCCGGCTCGACAGATACCGCGCTGCCAAGGGTGACACCAGACAAGCTCACCACGCCTGGGTCGTGACACACCCCCACGGAGAACCCGACCAACTCTTCTACGGTTGCGTTGTCGAACTCGATCGCAATCGTCACCGACTGCCCCGCTTCGCCTTCGATCGTGGGTAGCCGATACGCAAAGTCCGGATCGGTCGTCAATGGCGCACCGCCCGGACACGAGCCGTAGGTAGCACACGACAGCAAGTCCACCGTAGGGTCCGGGCCGCACTCCGTAACACCCGGGGCGGGAACTGGAAAACCGGTCTGCAGATATCCGAAGTTGAACAACTCGATGACGTCGAGGAGATTTGACATGCCGTCGTCGTTGACATCGATCGCGTCGTAACACGGTGGAGGCGCCGCCGCGGAGAAGAGCGACTGAATAATCCAGTAGCCATCTTGAATCGGGACCACGCGTCCATCGCCGTTGGCATCTCCTCGACGAAACTCGGACTGACCGAACGCTGCTCCGGAGAGAAAAACAAGAAGCACCACTGACCTATGAAATTTCATGTCGCAGCCTTTCGAGCATCGTTTTTCGTGGCTTACCCGCCGCGCCGAAATGCCACCCCCCGGACCCTCGGTCATACCCGAGAAGCCCTGCTCCCGAAACGACGTCCTCCGAAACTTCTCGTCAGCAGTCGTCAGCACCACCTTGGCGAAGATTCTGATACAGTTGCGCCGGGCAGCCGCAGGGGAAACGGCGACAATAGACCGTGATCGAGGACTTGGACGAACGCTGCTTGCTCGACGAAACTCTAGTCGTCGCGGTCCGCGAATTCGGACGCGGCCCGCGGCAGAACTGGTCTCGTAGCAAACTCACGGGGTAGGTCGACCATGCAGAGAAACGTCAAACTCATCGGTGGGTTCATCCTCGCCGTCGTCGCGCTTCTCGTCGCCGGGCCCGAATGGGGTCGGACCACGACGAAGCGCGGCGCGGGAACCAGCCCGTCCGCCCCGGAAACGTCGTCGCTCAGAACCCTCGTCGAGACGCAACAATCAGGGGTGATGATCGAACTAGAGGGAATCGTCGATCGCGTCTTGTCCGACGACCTGAAGGGCTCCCGTCACCAACGGTTCATTCTGAAAGTCGGCGATGGCCGAACCGTGCTCGTCAGCCACAACATCGATCTCGCCGACAAGGTCCCTCTCCAACGGCGAGACACGGTGACCCTCTACGGCCAATACGAGTGGAACGAAAAGGGTGGAGTCGTGCATTGGACCCACCACGATCCGAAGGGCCGACACGCAGACGGCTGGATTCAACACGAGGGACGACGCTATCAGTAATTGGGTTTCGCCAGCGCCAGCTATCCGGCCTCGGTACACTCGACAATCCAAAGAAACTCTGTCAGCCCTACGAAGTGTTCGTCGCATAGCGTTGTCACGCTGACATGCTGACATGCAATGCGAGAAACGAGGCAACGATGAACGCGTGGATTTTCCGCATCTGGTGCGTCGCACTGTGTTTGGTCACGAGCAATCTCAGTGGCCAAGGGTTCGAACCCGTCACGGCCGAGTTCTTCTGCGACCCGGCGATCGTCGGTGAGGATCCGTTGGTTCCGGGATACGCGGCGCAGATCGGTTTCGATCTCCAACCCGACGGAACCCCCATAGAGACCCCCAGCTCGGTACCGGGGTCGACGACGCTCTTCTCAGGTTCCCCTATCGCGACAACGTTCGAGTCGGTCGGCGTGCTGTTTCAAGCCGACGACACACCCTTCTCGCAGCCCGCCAACCCCAGCGGCATCGGAGCGATGTCGTTCCCCAACACCTTGGGCGGGCAACCATCCGTGCTCTCGTCCGACGTCGAGATCGACTTCATCGATCCGGTTGCCGCGGCCGGGTTCTGGGTGATCGATGGCCCCACCAACGACACCATGGCCATGTTCTACGACGAGACCGACACCTTGATCGCAACGGTGCTCCCGACTGGAATCGTAGCGTTCCTCGGCATTCGATCGGATACTCCGATTGCGTCGATCGTGATCACGAGTACGGCGACCGACGACTACTACGTCGAGGATTTGAAGTTCATGGTTCCGGGTACGACTCCTGACTTCGATCGAGGTGACTGCAACGCGGATGCGGGCTGCGACATCGCCGACCCCATTTACTTGCTCAGCCATCTCTTCGTCTCGGGTAGTCCACTACCGCCGTGCGACGACGCCTGCGACTCGAACGACGACGGAGCTCTCGATATCGCAGACGCCGTCTTCAAGCTCTCGTTTCTGTTCGTGACCGGCTCGCCACCACTCCCCGACCCCACCGGAGGGTGCGGCGCCGATCCGACCCACGACTGCCTGACGTGCGCGCTGCCGGTGTGTCCCTAGATGGACTAAGATGCGCTAGGATGGGCGGTGCCCCATTATTTTCCCAAGAACCGGGAACGCGCGGGTCACGACGCGGATCTTCACTGCGACGAGCCGACGATGGTGTCGGATCGCAACAAGTGTCGCCCCGCAACGGAGCATCTGAGCATGAATCCAAAGCCACAACACCTCCCGGCACCAGAGGGCGCTTCCGGACGCATCGAAGAACTCCTCGCCCAGCGCCAATGGATTCAGCGTCTTGCGCAAAGCCTCGTCGGCGATCCCCACGTGGCGGATGACGTCGCACAGCAGACCATGATGATGGCGCTGACCAGGCCTCCGAAACAGGCGTCGGCACTCCGCTCGTGGTTGGCCCAAGTCACCCGAAACTTCGCCCGACGCTTTCACCGCGACAGTCAGACGCGGCGACGACACGAGAGCCGTCGCGAGTCGCTCGAACCGAATGACTCGAACGTCGACCAAGACTTTCTCGAGAGAGCCGAAGAACAGCACCGCGTGGTGGGTGCCGTCCTGCGCTTGAGCGAACCGTTTCGCAGTACGGTGATCGAACACTTCTTCGAAGGCCGCCCACCGCTCGAAATCGCGAAGCGTCAGAGCATCCCCGCGGCGACGGTTCGATCGCGACTCAAGCGCGGACTCGATCGATTGCGATTGGAATTGCGACCGGATCAAGAAAAGCCGTGGTCCCGGGCACTCCTGGCTCTCGCCGCCGGTATCGGTACGGGCGTCATCGCCGCTCGCCCCGCCATCGCGGCCACCCGTTGGGCGGCGGCGGCCGCCGCGGCGCTGTTCTTCGCCGGCGCGAGTTGGGTTATCTACACGTCGTCTGAACCGACGCCATACCCACCGGCGCTCGCTGACGCCTCGGGCGACGTCGCACCGAACAGAACCGAGCTTGACGCTCCCGCGGTCTCACCCCCAGCGGATGAACAACCGACACCAACGACGGCTAGCGATGAAACACCCACGGCTGTGGCCCCAGAGGCAACTCTGCCCCCCAACCAGGATCCGGCTTCCGGTCGCGGCGAGCCGTCCATCGGCCCGGCGTTCGCGACCAGAGTCGCCGTCACGCTGGAGGTAGAGACGCCCACGAAGGTGCGCGCCAAATCCTGGCGTGTAATCGAGTCACGCATTTGGCTACGAGACTGTGAGTTCGACGGACCCGCACTGGGATTCGTACCGCAAACCGTGTTCGAAGCGAAGGACAACCCGCTCACAATTCCGCTCGGAGGCGCCGTGCACCTCACAGGAGGGGACCCGGAGATCGCCGTGTTGCTGCGACTCGAGGGCAAGACCCGCAACGGTGACGACATTCGAAATGTCGTGTACTGGGCCGCGGAAACACGAATCGACCCCGGCCAGTCGACGTCGATCGTGTTGCGACGGACCGAGAGGCCCCACTCGTTCACCCTTCTCTTTCCGCGTTCCAACAACGGCGACGCATTCACCCTGCAAGTCGCCGAGAGTCTCGGCGGTCGCACGGTGTGGCCGTCGCTCGCCCGGTCCGAAGACAGTGGTGCCGTGGTTGCATCTCGATCGAGCACCATTGAGATCATCGTCAACCGCGGACGCATCGAAGTGGTCGGTCTGCCGAAGCAGTGGGCCGTGCTCAACCGCGTCCTCCCGGGCTCCCACGGTAGCGCTCGAAAAAAACCCGTCGAAGCTCGCCACATCTCCCGTCGAATGAGTCGCGGGGAGCTGCAGCGGTGGCAAGGGGTGATGACGCCACACCACCAAGTGGGGGAACTGAAAATTGAGCGGTGCGAACTGGTGACCCCGTTCCCGGATATCCGAATCGAAGGGGCCGGGGATGAACCGCCGATCGAAGAAGCAACCGTTGCCATTCGATTCCAAGACCAAGTCGTCGCGCGGGCTTGGTGGGAGCGGGACTCTTGGCGTTGGCGACACGGGCTGCCGGGTGGTCGCTACTCCAAGAACAAATCAGTGATCTATGACCTCGATCTTCCGGGCTACGAAACTCCCCCGGTTCCCGGACGAGTTGGGCGCGACAAGTCCATCACGTTCCACCCGCGCCCGACACCCGACGCGGTAACCGTCTTCGGTTCGCTGCAACTCGAGAACGGTTCAGCACGAATTCCGATCGTGGTGTCCGGCCGCCGAGCCGATCGGACCGGCGGTTTCGTTCGACGGGCGTACACGACCACCGACGGCCAGTTCGAGATCCATCGCTGTCCCCCGTTGAGGCTCGGTGATATCTCGGTCGAGATCGACCACGACCGGTTGCGTCAATCGCTCGTCGCGCGTCTGCAGACGCGATCCAAAGAGGCGCAAGCGTGGCTACAGATCAGTCTCACCGAACGTCCGAGCCGCTTGCCGCGCCGCGATGGGACGAGAATCGACCTCGGCGACTGGTACTACTCGGTGAGCGTGCGAGACGCCGACGGCTGGCTGCCGTTAGACGAGGCGATCGACGCAGACCACGCGAGAGCGGTCCGTCAGTGGGGTCCGGACGGCCGGCCACCCGGCGGTTATTGATGGGAGTGCCCGGGGCCACGACTACTCACTGCCCTCCGAAACCGGCTTCGGGACGCCAGTGGTCTCTTCAACATCTTCGTAGTAGTGAAGGGTCCCTTCGCCTCGGAATACGTCGGACCACCAGTAGGTCGGGTTGATGATCAGCATGTCGCCCAACACCGCGATGTGATTCAGCAGAAGGCTTACCGGAAACAGCGCCTGCGACATCAGAGGACTTTTGTGGTAACGCCGATTGGCCGCTTGATCAAGTCCACGTTTCATCTTGTTGGGACCGACGCATCCTACGGCAACGACGAGAACTCCAAGACAAAGTACAGCTCGCACGAATTGTCGAGTCATCGACACCCTTCCCTCGTTAGTTGGTTCCTACGCTTGCGAACGCGGCACATGCTGATCGAGCAAGATCGGATTTCCGTCGGGATCGATCAGGGTCAAGCTCGCCGGGCCGTCGGTCGTGGCATCGGCCCGGGTCGTGAGTTCCACGCCCCGCTCCTCGAGCACAGCCTGGATGTCTCGAACGTCCTGAAAGTTCTCGACGGTTTCCTGCTTGTGCGTCCAACCAGGATTGAACGTCAACATGTTTCGTTCGAACATCCCCTGGAACAAGCCAACGGTCGTGGTTCCGTTTTGCAGGATGAGCCACTTCTGCTCCGCGACCCCGCCGACGACTTTGAATCCGAGCTTCTCGTAGAACGCGTGAGAAGCGTTGATGTCCTTGACCGCGAGGCTCACCGAGAAATTACCGAGTTCCATCGATCCACCAACTCTCTGTGCAGAAGAAAGGCGAACTCCGAGGAGTGTGGCCCGTGCCGACAACTGAGATTCGCGAACAACCAATCCCCGCCCGACCGTGCGAACCTACCCGCCCACGCCTCAGAAATCGACCCACTCCGGTTGGCCGACTCGGCCCGCCGCCACGGTTTCGGCAAGTGACGCCGAACAACAGACGCCCTGGTTAACCGCGCCGAATTCACAGTGACCGGATCTCGGGCAGAGTACAAACTGCCGCGATCTCGGTCCGGACTCGGAGATAAGGGTAAGACAACCCAAAGTGTCGAAAACCCGCGGCACTCCCCTTGTCGTGCCCCACCAAGCGAGCCATGCTTCTGCCTACTGGGCGAATACACACGACAAGAGTTGGACCGATGAACAGTCGACGCGAGCCGAGCGATCCCGCATCGTCGTTAAGACGAGAGGATGCACTCCGGCGCTACGGAGTCATGGACACACCGCCAGAGCAGGCGTTCGACGACTTCACTCGTCTCGCCAGCGCCATCTGCAAGACTCCAGTTTCTCTGATCACTTTTTTGGACAGTCAGCGACAGTGGTTCAAGTCACGGGTCGGTGTGGAGGTCACCGAAACTCCGATAGAGCAGGCGTTCTGCGCTCACGCCATCCTCGAGGCTGAAGTGTTTGTGATACCCGACGCCGCACTCGACCCGCGTTTTTCGGACAATCCTTTGGTCACCTCGGCGCCGCACATTCGCTTCTTCGCTGGGGCTCCATTGATCAATCCCGAGGGTATTGCTCTTGGGGACTCTCTGCGTGATCGACACCGAAGCCCGCCAGATCACCCCAGACCAAGAAGACGCGCTCGCGATACTCGCCCGACAAGCGGTGACTCAACTCGAGCTACGTCTCACTTTGTCCGAGAAGGAAACGGCGCTCAAGGAAGTGATAGAACTTCGCTCTATGCTGCCGATCTGCTGCTACTGCAAGCGAGTCCGGGATGACGATGACTATTGGGGGCAACTCGATCACTACCTGACGCAGCACTCCGAAATCGAGTTCTCTCACTCGATATGCCCCGACTGCTACCCCGCGGCGGAGAAAGCGGCCGACGACTTTAGCGCACAGTCGACCGCCGAAACCAAGGAATGAAGGCACTCGTCGTACGCACATACTCGGCGTAGCCCGGCTTATCCGTGTGCAGCGTTTTCTCCAACAGAGCCACTCCCGAAACCTTGACGATCAGCGCAGTCATGAGAAGCGACCCGAGCACCGACCAATACTGCCCCGCCGCGATGGCGAACAGCCCGAACCCCCACCACACTGCGGAGTCGCCGAAATAGTTCGGGTGACGCGTGTACTTCCAGAAGCCTCCGACGAGGAGGCGTCCCTTGTTATCCGGGTTTGCTTTGAACCTAGCCAACTGCCAATCGGCACCAGCTTCGAAGACGAACCCCACTAGCCAGACGAACGCGGCCAGCGCGTCCCAAGCCGATAGCGTATTGTCCGTGCCGCTCTGCGCGCCGAGAAGCGGGGCGGAGATGAGCCACATCAGCACGCCCTGCAGGAGGAAGACCTGGAAGAACGAGAACCACCAGTAGCGCTCAGCGCCGAAGTCTCGACGAAACTTCTGGTAGCGAAAGTCCTCACCCTTACCGACGTTCCTCCACAGGAGGTAGAGGAAAAGGCGCAGCCCCCAAATGGTGGCGAGGCATAGCACCAGAATTGCGCGCGGTCCCAGCTCGTCCCATCCGGTTCGTAAAGCGTACGTCCACGCACAGAGGACGAATCCGAGCCCCCAAAATGGGTCGACGATGCTCGCGTTGCTCAGCCGAACACTGACCAGCCATAGTAGCGTCATCATCGACATCACCACGCCGAACGCAGCGAGATAGGTCAGCCACAGATCCACCGGAATTCCCCCGTGCCTATCCTCTAACAACGTTACGCTCGGAAGCTCCGTGCTGTCGCCCGAACCCATGAGACGGAGGCGCAATAGACTCCCCTCCCGCAGAGTACCGTTCGTCACGGCCACCCGGTTGGATTCACTACTCTACTCGGGATCCGAACAGGTTCAGTCCGCGACGGTCAGCGGCAACAGGAACTACCGAGGCAGCTTCTCCGCCCACGACCTCGCCTCGTCGGAACGACCGCTCGTGTAGAGATACTGCACCAAGGTCCCGATCAGTTGCGGGTCTGGCCGCCGAGTCGATACTTCGATCAAGAACTCGATCGCCTGATCCGGCTGCCCCGAATCGTGAAGCGCAACCGCATAGACGAAGGAGTACTGCACGCTGCCCGGTTGCCGGCCCACCGCCTCCTTCAAGTGCAGCAACGCAGTCGGCATATCGCGAGTCCGCACCAACGCGAGCCCCAAGGCGTAGTGGACCTCCGCCGCGCCCGACGCGTCGCGCAGCGCGGTCCGCAGCTCAGTGACGGCTTGGGTATCATCGCCCTTCGCGCGAAGCGTGTCGGCGAGGTTGACCCGCGCGGCGACGAATGAGGCGTCGCGATCCAACGCGCGGCGGAACAACTGCTCTGCGGTGTCCAAGTTGCCAATCGCAAGTTCGAGATTTCCCAGGTTGTGACAAATTTCGGCGCGATCGAGGTGGAGCGAGGACGCGGCCCGGACCTCGTTCTGCGCGTGCCGCAGCCGTCGTCCAAACTCGGCGTCGATCGCGTCCGGCGGTAAACTAGCGAGAGTGCTCGCCGCAGCCATGCGCACGGTCAGTGCGCCGTCACCCAGAAGCGTGGCCCCAGTTCGCAATGCTTGAGCCATAGGTAGCCCGTTCAACTGCTCCGCCGCGGCTCGCCGAACCAGCGGATCGGCGTCGCCCGCCGCCGCCTGTATGACGATCATGCCAGTATCAGTGAACGGGTGACGCAATAGCGTGACCGCCGTGGCCCGAGCGATCGCCGGCATGTTGTGATCGACGATCAACGCTTCGAGCATCCGACCGCTTCCGTCAGTTCCGCGCGCTCCGGCGTGAAGCGCTCTCGCGAAGTGGTCGCGGCTCTCGGTCGCGCCGCCGTACCACGTTCTCACCGCAGCGCTGGCCCAAGCGTTCGACTTGTCGCGGTGACAACCGTTGCAACTGTTCGGAACTCCCAGTTCTTCGCTGAGGTCGGGTCGCGGAACCCGCATGCTGTGGTCACGCCGCGGATCGATCACCATGTACGTGCGCTCGGGCATGTGGCAGTTCACACAGCTCGCCCCCGCAGACCCCGTCGGGTGGTGGTGGTGCTCCGGCGTATCGAACGCCGAAGGTTGATGGCACTTGGCGCACAACGCATTGCCGGGAGCGACGACCTTGGCGGTATGAGGATCGTGGCAGTCGGTACAGCGAACGCCCGCCGCATGCATCTTGCTTTGCAGGAACGATCCGTAGACGAAGACCTCGTCGTCGATTTGCCCATCCGCGAAATAGAGCGACGCGTCGAGAAGCGCCACGCGGTGCGTGTCGGCCAACGCCCGGCCGCGAGGTGGTGCGTCGTCGACCGTGAGGCGCCGCGAGTGACAACGGCCACACGTCTCGACTTCCGCCGCGCTGTCGAGAGGCTGCGTGCGCGAAGCAGTGGGTTGACCGGGCTCGAATTGCCACGCGCCCTCCCCTTGGCGGAAGTGGACTTCGAGACCCTTGTCCTCGGAATCGCTCGCGGCGCCCGATCTCGCCCACGCGACATGACGGGACCCTGCCCCGTGGCACGCCTCACAGGAGACGTCCAGCTCCTCGAACTCCGTGGTGAAACGGTCGGTGTCCGCGTGGTAGTTCTTGCGCAAAGCTGTCGAGTGGCAATCGGCGCACATGTGATTCCAGTTTTGTTGCGGCCCGAGCCAATGTAACGAGTCACCCGGAGGAACAGTTTCATCGGGATACAGTGTGAACCAGCGCTGGCCACCACGGTCCGCCTCCCGAGAGTCCCACGCCACCGTCACCGATTGCAACCTTCCGCTATCGGTAGCGACCAGGTACTGCTCGATCGGATCGTGCCCGAACACGTAGTGCACCGGATACTCGCGAGCGACGCCCGCCGTTTCGGTGCGTATGCGGAACTCGCCATCGCCCCGCACGAAGGTGACGGTCTCCCCATCTTTCACGAACGTGGCACCCGAAAAATCGCCGCGGACGGTTTGAGACGTCGGCTCCTGCATCGCCAGGTCGTGATCGGAGCGGGTGAACTCGGTCAAGGAGTCGGGGTGACACTCGGCGCAAACGTCCCGACCGACGTGGTCGGCCGCGGTGATCGCCGACTGGGCAGGCTCTTGTTTCGCCGGCTGGTTCGGCGCGGCGCGGTCACAGGACCCAAGCAGCAAAGCCACGCACAGACAGAACACGCCCCGCCCCAAGGCCGAAAGTCGAAGGAGGTCGCCACTTCTCGTATCCGCGGTCACGTCACTCACGATTCCTCTCGAACCGCACGGCGGGCCGACTGGCCGTGCGGTCCTCTCCATAGCCAATGTCCGATCCGAGCACAAGAAGCGTCACGGTGATTTGCGTCGTCGCCGGAAACCTCTTACGCTCCAGCGAAGATCTCGAACTGACCCCACCCCATCCCACGAAAGAGTCGCCATGCTAACGGAGAAACGCACTTTGGCCCGACGAGTCTGGACCGTTCGATATCCGTTGATCTCCGCGCTAGTCTTGGCGATAGCCGTCTTGTCGGCGGTCCAGTCGGATTCGTCGGCGACTGCACAAGACGACGCCGCCGGCCCCATGGTGCTCATCACCGGAGCGAACCGCGGATTAGGTCTCGAGTTCGCGCGGCAGTACCAGGCAGCGGGATATCGGGTGATCGGAACCGCGAGAAAACCGGAGGAAGCGAAAGAGCTCAACGCGCTGGGCGTACGAGTGGAGCAGCTCGACGTGGCCGACCCGAAGAGCGTCGCCGCGCTTCAGTCGAGACTCTCGAAGGCACCGATCGATATCCTGATCAACAACGCCGGGATCAGCGGCGGCGGTGGCTCAATTGCCAAGGCCGACCTCGCGGCAATCGAACGTGTCCTCCAGGTCAATACGGTGGGCCCCATCCGCGTCACCCAGGCACTCTTGCCCAACTTGCAACTCGGCGGCAAGAAGATCGTGGTCAGCATCAGCAGCGGGCTCGGCAGTATCGCGAACAACCGCAGGGGCGGCAACTACGGCTACCGCGAGAGCAAGGCGGCCCTCAACATGTTCATGCGCTCGCTGGCGGCAGAGTTGAAAGACGACGGATTCCGCTGCATCGCTATGAGCCCCGGGTGGGTCCGAACCGATATGGGCGGCAGCCAAGCCCCCCTCAGCCCAGCCGATAGCATCGGTGGCATGATCAAGGTGATCGACAGCCTGACGAAAGAGAACTCCGGGGAATTCTTTAACCACGACGGTAAAAAAGTACCGTGGTAACAGGCGCGGCGATTCAACCCCGCTTGAGTTTGAAGATTCCTGGATCGGCGGCACGCGGCACAATGATCCGTAGGAAGTGCGTCGAGTGCCGCTGCAACCAGCGCGACGCAGTACCCTCACGGCGGTGAAGCTGAACGAGTCCGCGCTTCGCTCTAGCGCCACGAGCGAAGTAGGCAATTCGGTCGCCAGGATCGCTCGCTGTCAGCGTAAAGTGCACTTCCCGCTTCGCCTTCTCTTTGATGCGATCGTAGAAGCCACCGGAGCGCATGATGTCGAAACGATCGAGGTAGAGGGTACGGTTCGTTTTCGCGCGTTGGTGCTCGTGTATGTCTTCCAGGACTTCGTCATGGAAGAACACGCCCTCCTTTGAAAAGCTCGCCGTCAGGCTGTACCAGTGCCGCCTCTGCTTCGGCATGAAACTGAGGAAGTAATCGGGTATCTCGCAACCGAACTCGTCTTCGACCCTCACGAAGATCTGATAGTACTCGTGGAAGTATGCCGCCGAGGTGCCCTTGTCCTTGAAGGCGCGGTCACGATGTTCCTGCGCTTCGTCCGATCCGCCGGCGAAGTTTCGTGTTTCCATCGATATCGCCTTCCAGTCGGAGGCGACTTTCGTGTATTGCGCCGCGGTGTTCGTCTTCAACGCCTGCAAGATGATCTCGCCGAGTTGTTGCTGCAGTTCGGGAAGCTTCGAGAGACCGTCTTCATTGGGATCGGTCACGGAGCCGTGCGTTCGATCGGGCAGTACGGCAAGTGGAAAGTTTGTCTCTCCTCCGCGCTTCACCCAATCGGTCACCTCGGGCTGAGTTAGATTCTTCGGATCGCCACTGAAGTTGATGGTCCGGCCGTAGGCGTTCAAGTTGGCCCCGGAAACGCGAACGGTACCGTCCGAACCGTTCTCATTGGTCAGCTTCGCAGCCAACTCCGGATAGGGGTGCGTCCCGACGATGACGAAGGGTCGAACCTTGTCGGCCGCGTAGTACACCGCCGAGCTATCGGACGAACCCGACGTGTCGAAGAGGTCGTCCCTGGCGAGATCCCACAAAAACGGCGAGCCTAGCTCTAGGCCGTAGAGCATCTCCTCACCGGTCTCGAACCCCGTCTTCCATCCCTTGAACACACGACCCAACAAAGAGCGTCCCATGTGCGCCAGCGCCGAGCCGAAGTTTGCCGGAGCGAGCATGACGAGGTTCTTCACCGGACACGGCTTCGATGCATAGTGCATGGAAATCCAGCGTCGGGCGACGAGCCCACCAGTACTATGCACGATCAAGTCGAAGGAGCTATCGAGTCGGTGCCGCGAGTTCTTCGGCTTCGCCATCTTTTCTCGGATCACCTCCTCCATACGCTTGGCGACATCGTCAATCTTGACGTCGTCACGGAGCGATATGTAGTCGCCCAAGAATACCGGCACGGCGGAGTACCCGTTCTTCTTGAGAAACTTCGCCAGTGGCTTGAACGAATCGGAGTTGTCGCTCCACCCGTGAAGAATTGCAACTTGTCGAGGCATGGTCCACTGACTCTCTGTCTGTTGGGTCTAGCCCTGAGCAGCGGAGCTCTTAGCTAGCCGAGCGAAAGCAGATGCGTTGCTTCGTAAATCGGCGCGCACCGGCTGCGAAGTTCGAGTGAATTGACTACAGCTCTTATCATGGCATGGCGGGTCGACCGAATCGAGTGAGAACGAATGTCGTTTCGAGACTGCTCCGCGCTCTTTCGAGTACAATCTCGCTATGAATGAAACCCGAACCGCGCTACAAGCCTTGATCGATACCGACGACGTGGAGGGCCTTCGCGCACTGCTTGCGAATCACGCGTCGCGCCGCGAACTCGAAGACGAGCAAGATCCGCCGCTGCTCTCTAAGTGCCGGAGCACCGCGGCGGCCGAGTTGTTGCTCGAACACGGCGCGGGTCTCGACCACGTCAGTCGGTGGTGGGCGCCCGGATTCGGGGCCCCTAAGGTGAACGCCGACGTCGGTCGCTTGCTCGTCGAACGCGGGGCCAAGTTGACACCGCACGCGGCCGCCGGTCTCGGCCTCGTCGAATCGTTACGTGACATGATCAATACGGACGCAAGCGTCGTCGCCTCGCTCGGAGGAGACGCCACTACCCCTCTGCATTTCGCCCGGACGGTCGACGTCGCCCGACTGCTGGTCGAACGTGGGGCCGACGTTGACGCGCGGGACGAAGATCACGATTCGACCCCTGCCCAGTGGCTCATCGGACGGCACCCGGACATCGTTCGCTTCCTACTGAAACAAGGGGCCAGCTCCGACATATTCCTCGCAGCTGCGCTCGGCGATGAAGATCGGGTCGATCGTCATGTGACGGAGTCGCCAGACTGCCTCTCCCTTCGCGTCGGTTGGGAGCCCGAGTTCCCGGGGATCGGATACCGAGGTCGTGGAGGGTCCATCTACCAATGGACTCTTGGCTTCAATTCCTACGCACACCAATACGCGGCGAACAACGGCTACGCCGACTTGTTTCGTTCGATGTTTGCGCGAAGCGATACCAAGACGAAATTCCTCGTCGCTTGCGTCACGGCTTGGCGAGACGCTGCGCTGGAGATCGTACGCGAATCAAACGGCATCGTTGCTTCACTGACGCCGGGCGACCTCGAACTCGTTGCAAGGTACTCTTGGGAAACCAACGTCGACCTCGAGGCGGTGCGCCTGATGCTGGACGTCGGCTTCCCGATCGACCACCCGGAAACACGCCACGGCTATACCGCGCTGCACAACGCCGCGTGGGGCGGCTACGCAGACTTGGTCGACCTCCTGATCGAACGCGGTTCGCCGCTCAACGTCTTGCATCCCGAGTTTGGGTCGACTCCGCTGGGACACGCACTCCATTGCTGCTGCGTCGATGGGCGTCACCCAGAGGGTGAATACGGTCGCGTGGTCGCGGCCTTGATCGAAGCCGGTTGCGAGTGGGACCCCGCCATCTACCCGACTGGCGATCCGGGAATCGACGCGGCCCTCAAGCCAAAACTCCCACCCTCCTCCGAAACCCCACCGCCAGAAACAGGTTCCGCTCGGTGAGTACCTTCTGCTTGGAGAGCTGTTGTCATGGGCAGGATGAGGCGTCGTAGCAGCCGATGGTGTCCACGGACAAATCGCCGCCACAACTCGGGTACGGGTCAGCCGGCGGTGCCGCGGCCGAGAACAGGAAGCTCAGTGTGACAATCGCATCCGCCACGCCGAGCGAACCGTCGTCGTTACTATCACACGCGTCCAGGCAGTTCGGCCTGCTGCCGCCTGAGAAGACGTACTCCAGTAACGTGATCGCGTCGCTGAGGTCGTACCCACCGTCATCGCTACAGTCCCCCCTCACGAACCACTGGGTCGGCCCGACAACGAGCTCCGCAATCTCACTGACTGCCGCCCCGCACCCACTGCTGATGACACAGTCGTATCCTCCAGCCTCCGTCGTCGAGAATCCGACGATGGTGAGGGTCTCGGCCGTAGCCCCGAGTATCGTCGCGCCGAGGCCAGTCGGGCCCTCTACCAAGTCGACGCCGTCACGCCGCCACTGATAAGTGAGCGGAGCGGTCCCGGTCGCTCCGATTGCCAACGTCGCCACGTCGCCGTCGGGAAAGGTGTCCGAAACGGGATCAGCGGCGACGGTCGGCGCGGTACAACTCGAGGGCACGTAAAACTCGAACGACGCCACCAAGTCTCCGCTCGGGAGTAGCTCGATCGGGGTCACTTCCAAGTCCTGGTCGTAGAGAATGTCTGTCGGGTTTAGAGGGTGATCGGGAAAGTACAACTGGGTGGTCAAGAGCGGAGTGTTCGCCCCTTGTACCTTGACGTGGATGTGTGGCGTTCGGCCTGGATACAAGCCGGGGATGATGGTCTCCAGCACGAACGCGCCGTTGTCATCGGTGTAGAAGTGTCCCCGATAAGGAGTATCGGGGCTCGACGTATCGTAGTCCCCGTCCATATCCGTGTGCCAAACATCGATCCAGCAGTTCGGAATCGGCTGGCACTCTGTATCGAGAACACGGCCGTGAAGCGTGAACAACGGGCCGTCACCCGGCACGACCAAGACCGATCGCTCGGGCGATCCCACGAGGTAGTACGGTCCCTCCCCTTGTGGTGCAGTCTCCGCACACTGCGCCGCCAGATCAGTAGAGAACGTCACTCCCGATCCCAGTAGCACGACGACGAAAGGCCACAACGGCAGGAGTCGCGACACAGAACTCTGTAGGGGAAATCGATCGCTTCGGATGACGCTCATCTCTGACCTCTCATGCATGATTCCGCGGGCTTGCCCACGGTGACACGTACCGATTCGAGTAGGAGCGTGCCCAACTTGTTGGCTTACATCACATTCTCTTTCGGTCGGGCCCAGCCTAGCTCTAAGCCGTCGTTCGTGCTCCGCAACGCCTTGCGGCCCGCTGTGCTTAGCGCGTTTTCGTCGCATTTTCCTTCGTTCTGTGATCTTCTTCGCCCGACGGAATGCCCCGCCCCCACGGAGAAGACCGGTGACGAGCGACACGGTACGAAGTGCACGGGCCACACGGGCCTGGGCCAGGACTATCTTCCTTCTTGCGCTCCTTGTTTGCCCCGGCTGCGCATCGTGGGAGAAAACCCGGTCCGACATTGTCGATCCGGTCAACTCCCTCATTCATGTCGAGTACCCGCAATCCATCCGGAACCGTGACACCGAGGGAGCCCGGGCGTTGTTTGCCCCGTCGCTTCGGGAGTGGGCGTCTCACGATGTGGCGCAGTTGCTTCAGCCGTTCGAGACCTTGCATCGAGTCCGCTGCATTATTCATGACGCCACGCCACCGAACAAAGATGGGGTCGTAGAGACGCAATGCGTGCTCCGGCTTGACGGGACCGGCCCGAGCGGCCCCGTGACCTGGCGACAAGAACGCGTGATCCGGGCGCAACGCATCGGTGAACAGTGGAGAATCATCTCGGTCACGTCCGGGCCGGTGACTCTCGCCACCCCCCGTACCCGATTTGTAGACGAAGCCGCCGAGCGCGGGTTGGTCGCCACCAATCGGACCCGCGGGCTTCCCGACCGCTGGGGGCGCCCCCAAAAGTACCTCGGCAGCGGCGGCGTTTCGGTCGCCGACATCGACGGCGACAATCGAGACGACATCTTGCTCATCAGCGGCGACGCTCTCCGGCTCTATCGCAACAAGGAGGGATCGTTCGTCGAAGCAACGGACCATTGCGGCCTGCGAACGCCGGCCACCGGCGAGTGCCGCTGCGCCTACTTCGGCGATGTCGACAACGACGGCGACGTGGACCTTTTCGTGGGAATGCTGGCCGCCGATGACCAACTCTACCGAAACGACGGCACCGGCCACTTCGAGATCGTCGATCCGTCCGTCAGCGGCTTGCAGCCCACGCAGCACACGTCGAGCGCCTGCTTCGGCGATTTCGACCGCGACGGCGACCTGGACCTCGTCGTGATCAGCGGCAACAACATGGGTCAGGTCACGCCCGATCCACCGTACGCGGCCAGCAACGCTCATCCGAATCGGTATTACCGAAACGACGGCCGCGGCCACTTCACCGAGGCGACTGACGCCGCAGGAATCGGTGACACCGGTTGGGGTTTGGCCTGCGCCGTATCCGACTACGATCTCGACGGCGATCTCGATCTCTTCGTAGCCAACGACGTGGGACTCGATGTGCTGTATCAGAATCAAGGCGATGGATCGTTCGAGAATGTCAGCCGCGCAGCTGGCATCGTCTACCACGGATCCAGCATGTCCGCTGACTTCGGCGACGTAAACGGCGACGGTTGGCCTGATCTCTATGTATCCGGTATGGCGAGCAATTCACGATGGCTCCTGAAGCAGCCAGGCTTCCCGAAACCGGTGTGGTGGCCCATCGGTGTGCTTCTCGGCAAGCACGTCCTCGCCGTCATGTGGGAGATGTTCCACGGCAACCGACTCTACTTGAATCAACGCGATGGTAGCTTCGCGGAAGTATCAGCGGAGAGTCGCACGGACTGGTTGGGCTGGGCGTGGTCGTCACTCTTCCTCGACTACGACAACGACGGCCGGCAAGACATCTATGCGGCCAACGGGTTCTGGTCCGGCGAAGACTCTCACGACTGCTGACTGGCGTTCGTCGAGGGCGTCGGTCGAGGCGCTGACTTACCGGATAGCGAGTACATCGGCTGGGTCGAAGTGGGCAACAAGTCTCTCAACGGCCGCGAGAACAACGTGCTGCTTCGAAACGAGGGCGGCGAGACTCCCACATTTCGCGACCACGCCTACGTCAGTGGTGCGGACCGCATCGAAGATGGGCGCGGACTTGCGGTCGTCGACGTCAACTCCGACGGAAACCTCGATATCATCGTGCAGAGCGTCGAGAAGCAGAGCGTGCTCCTGGTCAACCACGGGAGCGCGGGATCTGAGGGACCACGCCGACCGGCGCCGCATTGGCTGCAGGTGCGACTTCGCGGCACCGTCAGCAACCGCGATGCGATCGGAGCACGGATCGTCGTGCGTACCGCAGACGCTATTCAGACACGTGAGGTCACAACGACCGGCGGCTACATCTCCGGTCGATCTCTCCTCAGCCACTTCGGCTTGGGGCCACATGATCGAGTCGATACGCTCGAAGTGCATTGGCCCCGGGGGGCGGTGACAGTCCTCCACGCTGTGAGCGTAGATCGAATGTTGATCATCAGCGAACCCACCAGGGCGCTGACCACGTCCCCCGATAATCCGGTCCCCGCCGCCGCGCCACACGCCACCCGCTGACGGTCGCTCTCCGACGCCGCTGCGGTCGTACGCTCTCGATCGGCGTGAATGCTAGAGCCACCCTCGATGCAGAGCCCAGCGGCCGCTCGATGGCCTGTCGTAAACGATAGTCCATCCTGAGCTTCCCTCGTGCGAAGACGCGAGCCGCGTGGGTCCGGTTCGGGCCCCTCAAGTTTCCTCCCCCTTCGGACAGATATACCAGGACAAACACCGATGCTGCTTCTCGAACACTCGGAGATGTATGAACCCCCCACCGCAATTGCACGGACTGCAAGCGCAAATAGGCGCTCTCGAGTCGGCGTTCTCGGCGGATCAGGCACAAGCGCGCGGCACGAGCCGGGCGGCCACCTGTGTCACCGTCGCCTTATGCTTATCGATCACCGTGTTCGCGCTGATCAACTATCTCAACGTGAGGTCGAACTGGGCTCACGCCGACGTCGCCAAGAGTATTGAACTCGAAGTGGCCGAGATCAGCCCCGCCTTGCAAGCTGAGTTGAAGTCGCTGTCCCAGAGCCTGCTGCCGGTTTACTCACACGAAGGTCGCGCGCAACTGCTCGCTTTCGGTCCCGATGTCGCACGCCAGCTACGCCAAGAAGTAGACCAACTCGGGGTCGACATTCTGGGATTGGTCAACAACGAATTCGACGGGCTTCAATCGCGAGTGTCGGTCCAGTCGCAATCCATCATCATGTCAGCCTATCCATCGCTGACCGACCCTGCGAAACGCGCGTCGTTCGAGACCGACATCGAAGCCATTACGTCCAACGCTTTGCTCGACGTCTTCAGCACGTTCCAAGAACGATTCAACAAAGACATCAAAGATATTGAATCGTGCCTGGTGGAGTTCGACGTCTCGGACACCGGTGAAGACACGACCGACCTGCAGAAGAAGTTCATTCACCTTTGGCTGCGTGTCTTGGATCAGGAGCTGAGCGAGCTATGAACAGTAATGCCCCAACATCGGACCCAGCGGTCCAGATCGAACTCATGGAGCAGCGAATCCAGCAGCTCCAAGACGCACTGTCGGATCAAACTCGCGCCCAAAGCCGTCGCCGCAAGATCATACTTTTCGGCGGCACCTTGGTCTTCTTGCTCAGCTTCATATCGCTCAGTTCGCTGACCGCCGACGCCGCCAAGCTCGACGCCCCGACCGTCATGCAGATCGTGCGACAGCGTCTCGAGGAGCAACTCCCCGATCGACGGGAAGAACTCCGCAAGTACCTCGAAGCGCAAGCGCCGACGATCATCTCGACCGGACTCGAAACACTGGTCAGTGCAGTACCGGAGATTCGAGTTCAGGCCCTCGAACACATGGAGAGCCAACTCGAGCCACTCAACCAAGAACTCGAAGAAAAGCTCGTGGCCGAGTGGAAGAAGAACGTCGAAGAGACGCGGGGCAACCTTGACCTCGCCTTTCCCAACGCGACCGACGAAGAGCAGCTACGTCGCCTGATCAGTACCATCTCGGAGAAGTTCAAGCGCAACGCCGAAACAACTCTGGACGCGATGTATCCGCAGTACACTTCTGAAATGAGCCGGATCCACGCATATCTGATCGATCTCCAGAACAAAGCGCCTTCGGACCTGACCGAAGCAGAGACGCTTCACAAGGAGATCATCGTCACGCTCCTACGACTCGCCGTGAAGAGTCGCGACAAGTAGCGAACGTGATCAAGGCAGGACGGTCCTCGTGGTGACTGCATCGATGTCCGGGCGCTTGACGTAAGCGCTCGCTCCCTTCGGGAGAATCGACAGGTAAACCCCGAGGAGCGTCTTCGTCGCGGGCACATCGCCCGCGACCAACCGCCGCTTTGCGTGGCGATAGACCACTTCCGCGACGATCGTGCTGTAGAACCCCACTGAGATCGTCGCGTTCCCGACGGCAAAGTAGCGTGCCGGATCGCTGGGAATCCTGGCCAAGACGGCTTCGGCGATTTCGGCTTCCACCGCTTCGTTCGCCGGCTCCAACCCGAGCGCGAGGTTTGCGAGCGACTTCGCGAACTCCGGTTCGATCCACGGATCGATCTCGCGAAGTCCTTGCAGGTACTCCCGCGCTTCAGGCCACCGAGCACCGTCGAACTCCAGCACGAAGTGCATCGATCCCTCCCGATCGATTCGCTTCAGCTTGGGCGTCGCAGGCGCGGTGAATCGCGCGAACTCGGCGAGGGACTTGCGCGACCGCGAAACCGCCGACAAGTCTGACTGCCAACTGTCCCCGGCTTCGATCACGTGACAGTGCGACACTGCGAACGCATGGGTCGGAACAAATCCCAGCGCGACACTGCCCCGGACCTCGCCGTCCGCGGACCAGACTCGAACGAACTCGAACTGACGGCCATCCGTGAGCGCGACTTCGACCGGCCGCCGTTTTCCCGACATCACCACGAACTCGACCGTAGACGTCTCCGCAGGCTCGCCGGCCGTGACTTGGAAGGTGACCTTCGGATCGGACAACGGTTGCCCGGACAACGCACCCTCGAAGAAGCTGCGAAGTTGGGCCGCGAACTCTCGATTGTCTATTTGCAAAGAGTCCGGCGAGTGACCGCAGTCCTCCATGAACCAGACCCGGGTTGGAGCCGTTCGGATCGCGGACACTTCAATCGACGCCCCGGGCGGAAGCAGCCAGTCGTACTCACCGTGCAGCAGAAACAACGGGCACTTCATCTTGGCCGCGGTAACCAGGGGATCGACCTTCGGCAGTACCAACCGCTCGACCCCCGCGATCACCATCCGGCTGATCCGATCGGTCATCGACTTCTTGAGTCGTGCGACGTGTTTCGACGGGAGGAAGACGTCTTCCACCGCGACCGCCCCCGGCTGCCGGTTCGCTCCGACCGCTAGAGCGAGCACCGATCCCAACGAGATTCCGAGCACGCCGATCTCCGCTGGCGCCCGCTTCTGAACGTCGACTAGGTAATCGAACGCCGACAGCGCGTCCGGGAGCAGACTGGACACCGAGGCGACGCCGCCGCTCTTGCCAAAGCCCTGGTAGTCGAACAGGAACACATCGAACGCCGCGTCCGAAAGCAGGCGAGCGTGTTCGACCATGTACGACATGTTGCCGGTGTTACCCATGCAGATCATCACGACGCGATCGGTACCAGGCCGATCCAAGAGCCAGCCCGTAAGCTGGCTTCCCGACAGGCTCGGGAAACGAACCGGCTCGTACGACAAACCGCAATCGGCGGGAGTCCCGAGGTATTCGTCGGCCGGCATCAGCACCTGCGCACTGAGCGGGTCTTGGACTCGCGGTTCGTAGGTACTTGCGAGCCCGTGGCCTAGGGTCAACGACGCCGCCAGCGCCAAGACCATTGCGATCATGATCGGATTCCGAATCATCTAGAAGTCCTCCTCAGCCTCGATTGTAGATCCGTCGTTTCATCGCACAATGATCTCCAACGATCCTATTCGGTCGATGTTTCGGATCGAGAGGTGAAGTCGTTACGCGTCCGAAAGGACCCGGAACGACTCCGCTTGATGAATGATTCGGGCTAGACGATGATCTCGCTCCCCTCCGCCACCACCGCCACCACCGCCCAACCCTTCCGAGGAGTTTTCATGCCAGGACCTCGAAACGGATGCGCGGTGCCTCTGCCGCGCTCGCCTCGAACGCGCAACTCGATCACGAACGACGAAGGATCCAAACGATGACGTGGATGCTGGGAATACTCGGGTGGGTTTGGTTCGCGCTGGGGCTCTGGTGGTTCATGCGACCCCAGGGCATTCGCAAGCGACTCGAGCGGGATTTCCGGAAGAAGCTTCGGACTCTACTGATTATCACGCTGCTTGCCGTGGCCGGAGTACTGTTCAGCTCTGGACGCGAACTCGGCGGCATCGCAGGGTGGCTCGTTCCGATCGCGGGAGTGATCGTCTGCTTGAAGGCTCTCCTACTCGTGCGAGGCAAGCTGTGCGACACGGTGCTCGATTGGTGGTCTGATCGGTCGGACCGAGTCTATCGCGGCTCCGCTGCCTGCCTCGCCATCGCCGGGTTGTTGCTGCAGTGGGCGACGTCGCGAGCGAACGGATAGCGAGAAACTTGGGGCTAGACAAGTCGTCACGCAACAAACTCAACCACCGCACGATCGATCGATTCGCGGGCGACACCCTGTTCGAACGCGTCGCTCGCGCCGTGTGTGAAGCGGAGTGCCTGCCTCGCAAGGAACTCTACGAGAGCTGGGAGTGCGCACGACGGATCCGTCGACATATGCGTGGAGGTCCGATTCTCGAAGCGGCCGGTGGACACGGATTGCTGTCCGCGCTGCTACTTATCCTCGACGACAGTTCGCCGCGCGCGACCATCGTCGACGTCCGCAAACCGGAGTCGTACGAAAAGCTACTTGGAGTTCTAGAACGCCACTGGCCACGACTTCGCGGCCGGATCGAGTTCGTGGAGAGCTCGATCGACGCCGCTTCCGTGACTCCCGACGACGTCGTCGTATCGGTTCACGCGTGTGGCTCTCTCACGGACCGCGTCCTCGACCTCGCCCGCCGGGCGCCATGCCGGGTCGCCGTTCTTCCTTGTTGCCACGACCTCAAGCGCTGCGACACCGGGAACCTCACCGGCTGGGTTTCCGGTCCGCTCGCGGTAGACCTCGTCCGGGTGGAAACACTGCGGAGCTCTGGCTACCGAGTCCACACCATGCAAATCCCAGAAGAGATCACCCCGTACAACCGGCTACTGCTCGCCTGGCCCGAAACGGCGTAGCGGTCTTCAAGAAGCAGCAACGCAGAGATTCGCGGGAAGTGCAGCCTGTGTTCCGTTGGTCATCCCTCGATTGTCCTCCGCTGTCCGCGCTCGGTACGATTGGCGCCCTTTCGGGCGCGGAACGACTCCGCCTCATGAATGATCAAGGCTAGGAGGTTCGGACGATATCTGGCAGAGGATCGAGGCCGGGAATTGACATTGCCCGAAACCACTGAAGAATGGGCTCCTGGCCCTAATCAAGGAGTTTCCATGCGGTTGACGCTTCTCTCCCTGTTGTGTCTGCTCTCACTGACAGCAACGTCGTTCGGCCAGTACGCGCCGACCTATTCGATGACGCTCGGGTCGCTCGCGCCGGCCGACACCGCGGGGCTCAGTTTCGAACGCACCGATCCAGCGGGTACGACGATCACAACATCGCAGATCCAAACGTGGACAGGTGGTTCGTTCAATACCGGGGCACTCGCGCCCGGCGACGTTATCGGCTTCGTCACCATCTCGAGCTACACCGAAGACGATCTCGTCGCAAGCCTCGTGATCGACTCGGCGGATTCAGTCGCGGCAACGGCCAGCGCCGTGGTCGACGAAGTCTCCGTCGCGCTGCTCCAGCAGATCACCTTGGCCGGGGGCACCGATCCGACGGGATCGTCCGTCGGCACCGTCACGCTTACCAATGGCACGACGAACGAACTCAGCTTCGACGGCCCGCAACTCTTCACCGCCGGTTCCGCGCCGACGTTCCCGTTCGAGTGGCTGTTGTACGTCGAGATCACGTCGCCGGTCCTCGAGTTGCCGTTCGGCCCGTCCGATATCGTCGTGGCCACCGCGTTGATGTCCGACGCTGGCGATACCGCCGACGTGCAAGAGACCTTTGTGGTCGGGGCAGCCAGCCCGGACTACTACCCGGAGATAGCGACAACGCCGAGCGTCCTGCCGGAGAGCAGCGTCACTCCGCTCACACAGACGATTACCGATCCCGCCATGTCGCGGGTCACGATCGAGCATCTGTCGACGTTCGAAGCGGGCAGCTGGGACTTGTCGACGTTCACCGTCGGCGCCAATTGCGGTTCGGGCCAGGTCGACTTCTTCTACGACGACACGTACGTGTTCGACTTGACCGTCTCGTCGGTCGTCGCCAACACCATGACCGCAAACGTCATCGTGACCAGCGTGGCGCCGGACTGGCTCACGCAACTGATCGACCTCGGTGAGAGCGATCCGACTGGAACCTCGATCCTCACCATCGAGTACTCGAACACCCCAGGTGGCGGCTGTACGGTCTCGTTCGACGATCACAACTTCTTCCCCTACGGCGTGCCGCCACAGATCGGATCCGCGCTCGTCGTGGAGTTGAACCACGCCGTCACGTTCCTCGCGCCGAGCACGGCGGGCCCCCTCGCGGTGAACAGCGTCCTGCAGAGCTCTCTCGGTGACTCCGCTTCGCTCGGCGAAACGCTGACCATCGGTGCGCCGATCGATCAGTTCGACCGCGGAGACTGTAACGGTGATGGTGGGTTCGATATCAGTGACGCCGTCTTCATCCTGGAGTCGCTCTTCGTACCCGGCGGGCAAGAACCCGAGTGTCGGGACGCGTGTGATTCCAACGACGACGGAGGCCTCGACATCGGCGACGCCGTCTACAAGTTGACCGCGCTGTTTGGCGGCGGAACCGCACCGCCGGCTCCGCACGGTAGCTGTGGCACCGATCCGACGAGCGATACGCTCGAGTGTGCGACCTTCACCGCCTGTCCGTAGCAGTCGAGTGAGCCTTGAGAGACGTCGTCGTTCCATCGGCGACGTCTCTTTGCTTGGCTCTCGCGTCCCCCTCGTGAACGAATCTGCGGCACCGAATGAACTTCTTGAGCTTGCCGCTTGCGCGGGGGTATCCCGAAGTCCCGATCGTCGACCCAATAACGTTCGCAAGCTCCGAATAACTTGCAGCTCACCGCCCGGCACCGGCGCGCTGATCGACGACGTCTTCGCTCTCACTGGAATGAACAACCCGCGTTCAGTTCATCCCAGCTCTATGTCGATAAGAGTGGGACCAAGCGGCGAGCGATTTCTCGTTATGTACGGAGCGACCCCTTCGGTGCCAAACATCGGCCGTGGCGACCCGCAACCATCCTGGAGAGAGATCACGAGGGCCCGCTCCGGCTTCACGCTGATCGAACTCGT
>JAJFFE010000139.1 GCA_021776775.1 Planctomycetota bacterium
GACATGTGTATGCCGGGTGACAACGCAAAGATGAAGGTCCAGCTGATTACGCCGATCGCCATGGAAGAGGGTCTCCGCTTCGCAGTTCGCGAGGGTGGCCGAACCATCGGTGCTGGCGTCGTGAGTAAGATCCTCAAGTAAAGCTCGGTTGCAAGCTGTCCGGAGCGGGCCTGTTGGGTCCACCCCGGGAAGTTCGATCTTCGGCTGCGGGAGTTCTCGCCGTTTCGGCAGAACGCCCGCAGCCGTTGCTTCATTGGTGAGAACGCGGACAGAGTCGTGTGGCGACGGGGGAGTGGGGCAAACGCCCCAGGGGTGAGGCGGCGAACGCGATCGTGTGGTTAGGGGCAGTTCGCTGCTCGCTGGCTGGCGACGAATCGTGTCGCGCGAGAAATTTCGAAATACCCGATTTTTCTCCTTGCTGATCGACCCTCACCATCGCTACTCTGCCCGGTTTAGGTGACGGCGGCGGAAAGATTTGCGACCATCCTCGGCGACTTTCCGGGGGAAAACACGGTTTCGAGCGAGCGAGCGCGCGGCAACGCCGCGGTCGTGAAGTCGGTCCGTGTGAGCAACTCGGTTCGCGTGAGACGACAATGAAGAAGTAGCCAAAGGGCATCGCGGGGCGGGAAACCGTACGCACGATGTTCGTATGCGCAACTTCCGTAGATGAAACAGACCAACGGTAGGGCAGTAGCTCCAACGGTAGAGCAACGGATTCCAAATCCGTGGGTTGGGGGTTCGAATCCCTCCTGCCCTGCCATTAAGAGCCACGATCGAAGCGGGATCGATTTCGATGATTTTTAGACTCTACAAAGAGGGTCAAGGAACCTGGGCACGCGGCACGATTGCTGGCGTCGTCGGTTTGACCGGAATCATGGCTTGCATGAAAGCCTACGAGAAGCTGCAAGAAGCCGACTGGGCTCAAAGCGCGCTGATCACAGTTCCGTTCTTCAACTGGGCGATCAAAGGTGACGTGGTCGTAGCCGGCCTCATGATCATTCCCTTCGGCTGGCTCGGCATCTGGCTCTACAACCACAAGAAGATGTCCGACTTCCTGATCGAGACTGAAGCCGAACTCAGGACGAAGGTCACATGGCCCACGCGGAAGGAAGCGATGAACAACTCGGTTGTCGTCGTGCTCACTTCCATCTTGATAGGTGCTTGGGTGTTCCTGGCCGACATCGTGTTGCAGTTCTTGTCCCAACAGGTCTACGAGATTTAGTGACTGGTCACGCAACCCGAAGTTTTCGACGAACAGGAACCCCGTGAGCCCAGACACTCGCGATGACTCCAAGGAAGATTCCGGCAGTGACCTCACTCCTTCGAGCGAAGGCGAAGTGACGGCCACAGCTGACGGTGCTGCTCGAGACGAGATCTCGATGCCCGTCGAGGATACTTCCGCGGACGACGAAACCGTCGAGATCGACGGCCAAGCGACGGCTGCCGCTGACGATAAGTCGGATGGCGCTTCGGACGAGGCCGCGATGAACCTCGACGACGACGACGATATGGCTGGCGCGGTCGACGCGGCTTCCGGCGTTGACGATGAAGACAAGACTGCCATCGTTCCTCCGCCTGCCGCTGCTGTCGAGCCGGGTGAGGCGCCGGTGCTCGACGCCGAAGGTAAACCCGTCGAGTTCTCGTGGTTCGTCCTGCGGGTGCAGAGTGGGCGAGAAGATACGTGCGCGAACGCGCTTCGGAAGAAGGTCGTGCTCGCGAAAGTGGAACACTTGATCAAAGAGATCGCGGTTCCGAAGCGGAAGATGACTGAGATCAAAGAAGGGAAGCGCCGCGTTCGCGCGGAGAAGCTCTTCCCCGGCTACATTCTGATCCACATGTGTCTCCATGATGACCTGTGGTACTTGATCCGCGACACCTCAGGGATCGGCGACTTCGTCGGCTCCCACCAAATGCCGACCGCAATGCCGGCGGCGGAGGTGAAGAAGATCATGGAGATGATGGAAGAGAAAGAAGACGAGGCCCCCGAGGTCAAGATCGATCTCTCCAAGAACGACATGGTCAAGATCAAGGAAGGTCCGTTCGAGAACTTCGACGGCGTCGTCGAGGAAGTGCACCCGACGAAGGGAACCGTCCGCGTGATGGTGACGATCTTCGGGCGCGCGACTCCGGTCGATCTCGAGTATTGGCAGGTCGAGAAACTTTGAGAGTCGCCGCCTCGGCGGTGCTTGCTGACACGTTGTGATTTGACGCTGTGTAACTGAGTTCTCGAGTCGCTGGTTGCTGACTAGCGGGTCGAGCAGAACCGAAGCAGAAAAGCAAAACGATGGCCAAGGTAGTAACAGGCAAGATCAAGCTGCAGTGTCCCGGTGGTCAAGCCACTCCGGCTCCCCCGGTTGGCCCAGCGCTTGGCCAGCACGGTGTGAACATCGGCGAGTTCGTGCAGAAGTTCAACGCCGCGACCGGAGACAAGCAGGGTCTTGTCGTTCCCGTCGAAATCACCGTGTATGCCGACCGTAGCTTCGACTTCATCGTCAAGTCGCCGCCGGCCGCCGTTTTGATCAAGAAAATCACTGGCCTCGAAAAGGCTGCCAACAATCCCGGTCACGAGACCGTTGCGCAGATCACCGCGGACCAGGTTCGAGAAATTGCAGAGACGAAGAAGGCAGACCTCAACGCTGCATCGCCGGAAGCGGCAATGCGCATCATTGAGGGTACTGCGCGAAGCATGGGTGTCGAAGTGGTGGGAGACTGATGAAAAGTCGCAGTAAGCGCTACAAGTCTGACTTGGAGCGTAGTACCACCTCCGAACCCGTGAGCATCGAGGAGGGAGTTGGCCAACTGAAAAAGCTTCAGGGGGCCAAGTTTGATGAGACTGTGGAGGTTGCCATTCGCACCGGTATCGATGCGAAACAGGCAAACCAAGCTATCCGCGGCTCATACTCCCTGCCACACGGAATTGGCAAGTCCGTGCGAGTGATTGCCTTTTGCGAAGGAGACGACGCTAAGGCGGCCACCGAGGCCGGTGCGATCGAGGCCGGAGGAGAAGAATTAGCAAAACGGATCGAGGGTGGTTGGCTCGATTTCGACGTCGCCATCGCGCATCCAGCGATGATGCGGTTCGTCGGTAAGTTGGGACGAGTTCTTGGACCGCAGGGGAAAATGCCAGCCCCCAAGTCCGGAACAGTGACCCCCGACGTGGCGACCGCGGTCGCGGAGTTCGTTGCAGGTAAGATCGAGTTTCGTAACGACAAGGACGGGATCATTCACGCGCCGATGGGCAAGAAGAGCTTCGACGATTCGAAGCTCTGCGAGAACCTCAACGCGTTTATTGATCACATCGTTTCGATGAAGCCAACTGGAACCAAGGGTGTGTTCATGAAGAGCGTCTTCATCAAGAGCACCATGTCGCCGTCGGTTCAACTGGCCGTGAGCCACTGACGAGGAGAGACAAGCAATGTCGAGACACGTCAAAGCGCTCATGGTCTCCGATCTGGAGCGCCGGTACTCCGAGGTAGAGAACGCCATTCTCGTTCAGTGTCACGGTTTGACCTGCGAAGAGACTGGCGATCTGAGAACTACCATCCGCGAGACCGGTGCGAGCATGAGCATCGTGAAGAACACACTCGCCCGCCGAGTTTTCGAGGCGCGTGGAGTGGCGTTCGACGGAGCGTGCTTCAAAGGATCGACCGCAATCGTTTGGGGGAACGACGACGCCGTCGGCTCCTCGAAGGTCGTGGCCGATTGGCGCAAGAAGAACAAGAAAGACATGCCGATCAAAGGGGCTGTGCTCGAAGGCGAAGCACTGTCCGGGGTGGAGGCGGAGAAGCTCGTCGATATGCCGAGCCTCATCGAGATCAAGACCATGGTGGTCTCAGCCATCGCCGGTCCTTTGACGGCTCTCGTGAACATTACCAACAACGTGCTCAGCGGCGTGCCAGGCGTGCTGCAAGCGATCAAAGAAGATAAAGAAGGAGCTTGAGATGTCGGACACTGCTGAAAAAGCACCGGTCTCCGAAAAAGTGCAGGGCCTGGTAGATAACGTCAAAGCCCTGAGCGTTATGGAGCTGGTTGAGTTGAAGGATGCCCTTGAAGACGAGTTCGGTGTAACCGCCTCGTCCGGCGGCGGCATGATGATGATGGCTGGTCCGGTTGCTGCGGAAGCCGAAGAAGAGAAGACCGATTTCGACGTGATCTTGAAGGAAATCGGTGACAAGAAGATCCAGGTGATCAAGGCCGTTCGTAGTATCACGAGCCTCGGTCTCAAGGAAGCTAAGGAACTCGTCGAAAGCGCTCCCAAGGCCGTCAAAGAAGGCGTGCCGAAGGAAGAGGCTGAAAAGATCATGGAAGATCTCAAAGCTGCTGGTGCAACGGCAGAGCTCGCTTAGGTCAAGTTCAAAGGCGCTGCCCGCTGCCGGAGGAATTCGTCGTTCCAGGCATGACAGCACTAGTCAGGTCGCCGCAAGCTCGTAGGGCTGTTCCAGTCCGCAGAGTTAGGGTGAGACTCGGTCTTCGGATCGATTCCCATTCCACAAACTCAGCGGACGGAGCGAAATGGTCACTGCGTGCCTGCGGCGGTCCTGATGCTCGGTTCTTCTAACGAAGTGCCCGCAAGTTTCCGGCTTGTTCGCCGGCGTGCCCCGCTTCACGCCTGCGGCCGGAGGTACCCGTTTTCGGTCGGCCTTTTGATGCGGTTGGAATCAGCTCGATTGCCCGGGACCCCGAACAGGGTGGGTCGGGGTTCAGCTGATCGGATCGGAAAAGAGGAATCGCTAAATGGCGACTCTCGCTATTGGACCCCGTGATCCCAAGGTCTTCGGCTTCGGTCTGGAAGCCATCACGATTCCAAATCTGATGGAACTCCAGATCAAGGCTTATGATCAGTTCCTTCAGAAGGACGTGCACTGGAGCGATCGAGACAACGTCGGTCTCGAATCCATCCTCCAGGAGATCTTCGCGATCGAGAGCTACGATCAGAAGATTACTCTCGAGTACATCGGATACGAACTCGGACGCCCTCGGTACAACACCGACGAGTGCCGGCAGCTGAAGCTCACGTTCGGTGCGCCGTTCAAGCTCCGGTTGCGCATGGTCAAAGAGAACGAATCGATCGAGGAAGAAGTCTACCTCGGTGAGATTCCGATCATGATCGGCGGCGGTGAGTTCATCATCAACGGTGCCGAGCGTGTCATCGTCAGCCAGTTGCACCGCTCTCCAGGTGTCGATTTCTCCGAAGAAATCCACTCCAGTGACAAGCGGCTTCACGCATGCCGGCTGATTCCCGAGCGCGGCTCGTGGATCGAGTTCAACGTTACCAAGAAGGACGCGCTAGCCGTTCGCATCGATCAGAGCGGTAAGTTTCCCGCGACGATGCTCCTGCGCGCCATGGATGAAACGTACTCGACCGACACTGCAATCCTCGAGTTGTTCTACGACGTCGCCAACGTCAAAGTCGGCACCATTCGCTCGATCAACAAGCTGCTCGGCGACGACGAGGGCCGCACTGGTCGTGTCTCCGCCGAGGACATTGTCGACCAAGAGACGGGCGACATCCTGCTCGAGACGGGTGAGGTCTTCACCGAGACCTTCCTGACGGCGTACTTTGGCGAAGAGATGGAAGCGAAGCGTGGCGGCAAGAACACCTTCAAGGTGCTGCCCGAAGTCTTCGATTCCTTGATCCTCAAGACGTTGAAGGAGGATCCTTCCAAAGATCACGAAGAAGCGCTGATCCGCATCTACCAGCGTTTGCGTCCGGGTAACCCGCCGCAGGTCCAGAAGGCCAAAGAGCTCTTCTTCGACAAGTTCTTCAACCCGAACAAGTATCGCCTGGGTCGGGTCGGTCGCTTCCGTATCAACCGTAAGTTCGGTCTCGGCATTCCCGAGTCGGAGCAGACGCTTCAGGCGGAGGACATCCTCGAGTCGATCCTCTACATCCTCCAACTCCGACTGGGCGAAGGGGAGATCGACGATATCGATCACCTCGGTAACCGCCGCGTCCGGACGATCGAGGAGCTGGCCGGCGAGGAACTCCGTAAGGGTTTCTTGAAGCTCAAGCGCACGGTGCAAGAGCGCATGAGCATCATGGAGCTCGAGAACCTGTCGCCGCGTAGCGTGATCAACTCGAAGACGATCTCTTCGGCGATTGAATACTTCTTCGGCCGCGGTGAGTTGTCGCAGGTCGTTGACCAGACCAACCCACTGTCGCAGCTGACTCACGAGCGTCGACTCAGTGCACTTGGCCCGGGGGGACTCAACCGTAAGCGCGCCGGCTTCGAGGTTCGCGACGTCCACATTTCCCACTACGGTCGAATTTGCCCGATTGAAACGCCCGAGGGAACGAACATTGGACTGATCTCCAGTCTCAGCGTGTTCGCAACCATCGACGAGTACGGCTTCCTGATTGCCCCTTACTTTCCCGTCAAGAACGGCAAGGTTCAGAGCAAGCTCGAAGACGTGATGTTCCTGCGGGCCGACGAAGAAGAAGACGTCTTCTTGGCGCCGGGTGACACCGAGCTCAAGCCGGACGGGTCGTTCTCGGACAAGCTAGTCCTCGCACGGCGCAACGGTGAATTCTACTTCGTCGACCCCGGCGAAGTTCAGTTCATGGATGTGAGCCCGTTGCAGATGGTCGGCGTCTCGGCAGCGTTGATTCCGTTCCTCGAGCACAACGATGCAAACCGCGCGCTCATGGGATCGAACATGCAGCGCCAAGCCGTGCCGTTGGTGCGGACGCAGGTTCCGTTGGTTGCGACCGGTATGGAAGAGTTCGTGGCGCGCTACTCGGGAATGGTCGTCAAGGCCGAAACCGCAGGTACCGTGACCTACGTAGACGCCGCCAAGATCAAGGTCGGCGACCAGTCGTACCCGCTGCGCAAGTACCAAGGGCTCAACGAGCGAACCTGCCTCAACCAGCGTCCGTGTATCCAACTCGGTCAGAAGGTCGAGAAAGGCGCGGTCCTTGCGGACGGCGCGGCTACGGAACGCGGTCACTTGGCGCTCGGCGTCAATGTCATGGTCGCGTTCATGAGCTGGGACGGCTACAACTACGAGGATGCGATCATCGTCAGCGAGCAACTCGTTCGCGACGACGCTTACACCTCGATCCATATCGACGAGTTCGAAATCGAGATGCGTGAGACCAAGCTCGGGCGCGAAGAGTTCACTCGCGATATCCCGAACGTGTCCGAGCGCATGCTCAAGAACCTCGACGACACGGGCGTGGTCCGGACCGGAACGAGAGTCGCCCAGGGCGATATCCTGGTCGGCAAGGTCGTGCCGAAGTCGAAGAGTGAACTTTCGCCGGAAGAGAAGCTGCTCCACGCGATCTTTGGTCGCGCTGGTGAGGACGTGAAGAACGACTCCCTGACGGTGCCTTCGGGCGTGCTCGGTGTTGTCGTCGGATCGAAGCGATTCTCACGCCGCGCCGCCATGGCCGCGGGCGAAGACCGGAAGAGCTCGAAAGAGCAGGTCACCGACCTCGAGGAGAACACTCACAACGAGATCCTGCTCGAGATCGAAGAGTTGATCGCCGACCTCAAGGAGGGTCTCGGAGCGTCGCCTCGTGACGCGACTACCGGTAAGGTCTTCCGCGCCGATCGCCTGTATGAAGGCAAGAATGTTCACGCGGTGAAGATTGCGTTGAACCCCGAGTTCTTCATGACGGGCAACAAGAAGAAGGACCACGAGATCAAGGAGTGTCTCCGCACTCGATTCGAGAAAATGGAGTCGCTGGAAGATCTCAAGAACCGTGAGATCAATCGACTAACCCGCGGTGACGAGTTGCCGCCGGGCGTCATTGAAATGGTCAAGGTCTACGTCGCCACCAAGCGCAACCTCTCGGTTGGTGACAAGATGGCTGGCCGTCACGGTAACAAGGGAGTGATCTCGAAGATCCTTCCGCTCGAAGACTGTCCGTTCCTCGAGGACGGAACCACGGTCGACGTGATCCTGAACCCGCTCGGTGTACCGTCGCGGATGAACCTCGGACAGATCCTCGAGACTCACCTTGGGTGGGCCGCGGACGTTCAGGGTTATCGCGCAGTAACGCCGATCTTCAGTGGTGCCTCCGAGGAAGAGATCCGCGAAGAGTTGGTACGAGCGGGCCTACCCCGCTCGGGTAAGGCGAGTCTCTACGACGGTCGTACCGGCATCAAGTTCGATCAGGAAGTCACCGTCGGACGCTTGTACATTCTCAAGCTTCACCACTTGGTCGACGACAAGATCCATGCCCGCGCAACCGGTCCTTACTCCCTCATCACCCAGCAACCTCTCGGCGGCAAGGCGCGCTTCGGCGGCCAGCGATTCGGCGAGATGGAAGTCTGGGCGTTGGAAGCGTATGGCGCTGCCCACGTGCTGCAAGAGCTCCTCACCGTGAAGAGTGACGACGTGGACGGCCGGGCGAAGATCTACGAGTCCATGGTCAAAGGTGAGACGACGCTCGAAGCCGGAACGCCGGTTTCATTCGACGTGCTCACGAACGAGATCAAAGGACTCGGACTCAACCTCGAACTCGAGAAGAAGAAACAAACACCATGATCGAACCCGTTTACGAGCGAGTTAACGACTACGGTGCAGTTAACATTCGTCTCGCGTCGCCGACCGACATCCTCGCGTGGTCGTACGGTGAAGTGCGCAAGCCCGAAACGATCAACTACCGCACCTATCGCTCCGAGAAAGACGGGCTCTTCTGTGAGCGCATCTTCGGACCGGAGCGAGACTACGAGTGTGCCTGCGGTAAGTACAAAGGCATCAAGCACAAGGGAATCATCTGCGATCGCTGCGGCGTGAAGGTGACTCATTCCCGAGTGCGCCGCAGTCGGATGGGCCACATCAACCTGGCCGCGCCGACTGTGCACATTTGGTTCTTCAAGGCGATGCCGTCGAGAATCGGAAACCTCCTGGAGATGAAGACGGCGCACCTCGAGCGCGTCATCTACTACCAGGACTACGTTGTCATCGATCCCGGTGACACGCCTCTCGAGGAGCGCCAGCTGCTCAGCGAGGAAGAGTTCCGCTACGCCCGCGAGAAGTACGGTGATACGTTCGAAGCCGACATGGGCGCGGAAGCAATTCGCACCATGATCAAGCGTATCGATCTCGGTGAACTCTCCGAGGACCTCAAGGAAGAGCTCGATACTGTTCGTTCGAAGCAGAAGCGCGCGAACATCATCAAGCGGCTCAAGATCGTTCAGACGATTCTCAACTCGGGCAACAAGCCGGAGTGGATGGTCATGGATGTCGTTCCGGTGATTCCGCCGGACCTTCGACCGCTGGTGCTTCTCGAGAGTGGTAACTTCGCGACGTCGGATCTGAACGATCTGTACCGTCGCCTGATCAACCGTAACAACCGGCTCAAGAAGCTGCTCGACCTGAACGCACCCGAGGTGATCATTCGCAACGAGAAGCGAATGTTGCAACACTCGGTCGACGCTCTGTTCGACAACAACCGTTGCCGCCGACCGGTGCTCGGTTCGAACAACCGACCGCTCAAGTCGCTGACGGACATGATCAAGGGTAAGCAAGGCCGCTTCCGCGAGAACCTGCTCGGTAAGCGCGTCGACTACTCGGCCCGATCGGTGATCGCCGTTGGACCGGAGTTGAAGCTTCACCAGTGCGGGCTTCCCAAGAAGATCGCTCTAGAGCTGTTCCAGCCGTTCATCATTCGTCGCCTGAAGGAACTCGGCTACGCCGACACCATCAAGAGCGCGAAGAAGATGTTGGAGCGCAAAGACGAAGAGGTCTGGGACATCCTCGAAGAGGTGACCCGTGGCCACCCGGTCATGCTGAACCGCGCGCCGACTCTCCACCGTATGGGGATCCAGGCGTTCGAGCCGGTTCTCATCGAAGGAAACGCGATCCTCGTTCACCCACTCGTGTGCGAGGGCTTCAACGCTGACTTCGACGGCGACCAGATGGCAGTTCACCTGCCGCTGTCGGTCGAGGCGCAGATTGAAGCGTCGAACCTCATGTTGGCGACCAACAACGTGTTCTCGCCGGCGCACGGTAACCCGATTATTGCGCCCAACCAGGACATCGTCATGGGGTGCTACTACTTGACGGTTGGCCTCAAGGGCATGACCGGGGAAAACATGCGGTTCTACGGACCGCCAGAAGTTTTCTCCGCGTATGGCTCTGGCCGCGTGCACATTCACGCCAAGATCAAAGTGCGCATGCCGGAGGGGAAGGAGCTCGTCAACAAGCACGGCGAGCCGATCGAACCCGACGAGCATGGGCTCTACGAGACGACACCCGGCCGCATCGTTTTCAACGACTTGCTGCCGGACCCGATGAAGTTCTACAACTTCGCACTCAGTAAAAAGGACCTGCAGCGTGTCATTCACGACTGCTACCAGGTCATGGGCCGTCGCGACACGTTGAAGCTTCTCGACGATATGAAGGAAATTGGCGTCAAGGCGGCGACCCGGGCTGGGTTGTCGTTCAGCGTCGACGATCTTCGTGATCCGCCGGAGAAGCCGAAGGTCATCAAGGCGACGCAGGCTCAAGTCGACAAGGTCGACGCTCTCTACCAAAAGGGAGTCATCACCGAGGGTGAGCGCTACAACCAGGTCATCGACCTTTGGACGCACGCCACGGAGGCCATCGGCGAAGACTTGATGAACGTGCTCAAGAACGATTCGCGCGAGGGCGATCCTTACGTGAACCCGATCTTCCTCATGGTGACATCCGGGTCGCGGGGTAACGTGACGCAGGTTCGGCAGCTCGCCGGTATGCGTGGTCTCATGGCGAAACCGTCCGGAAAGATCATCGAGACTCCGATCAAGGCTAGCTTCCGCGAAGGCCTTCGGGTCCTCGAGTATTTCAGTTCCACGCACGGTGCGCGTAAGGGGCTCGCCGATACGGCGCTCAAGACGGCAGACTCCGGTTACTTGACGCGTAAGCTCGCGGATGTCGGACAGAACGTCGTCATCAACGGGCGCGACTGCGGAACTCTCAACGGTGTCACCAAAGAGGTGATCTACCGAGGGGACAAGGTCGAAGTGCCGCTCGCGACGAGCATCATCGGGCGGACTTCGCTGACGACCATCCGCGACATCGTTACCGACGAAGTCGTGGTTCGCGACAATGAGCTGATCACGCCGGATCGTGCTCGTCGTATCGAGAGTCTCGGCTACACCAAGCTGCGCGTGCGTAGTCCTTTGACGTGTGAAACGCCGACGGGGATTTGTGCGTTCTGCTACGGCATGGACCTTTCGACCGGACGATCGGTCGAAGACGGTCTTGCTGCCGGAATCATCGCCGCTCAGTCGATTGGTGTGCCGGGTACACAGCTCACCATGCGTACCTTCCACATTGGGGGGATCGCGTCGAAGCGAGTCCAAGAGAACGAGATTCGCGTCAGTTCGACCGGGGTCATGGGTTTCCGCAACATTCGCTCGGTGCGCAATCCCGAGAACGAGATCATCGTTCTCAACCGTACCGGTGAGATCGTGATCGAAGACGACAAGGGTCGTGAACTCGAGCGTCACTCGGTGCCGCTTGGTTCTGTTGTGCGCTGCGAAGAGGGCGCCAAGATCAACGCTCGCGATATCCTGTACAACTGGGACCCGCACATGATTCCGATCATCGCGGAGAAGTCCGGTGTCATCGAGTACGAAGACATCGTCGAGGGTGCGACGCTCAAGGTCGAAACCGATCCGGTTTCGAAGATGCAGCGCCGCGTCATCATCGAGCACAAAGGTGAGCTTCACCCGCAGGTCGTGATTCGCGAATCGGCCGAAGGCGACATCATCGCCCTCTATCCCATTCCGGAGAAGGCGCACATCGAGGTCGAGCCCGGATCGAACATCGCGGCCGGTGTCCTCATCGCCAAGACTCCTCGTGAGATCAGTGGTACCCAGGACATCACCGGGGGCCTGCCTCGCGTCACCGAGATCTTCGAAGTTCGTCGTCCCAAGAATCCCTCGGTCATCGCCGAGATCGACGGGGCCGTCGAAATGGGTGAGAAGAAGCGTGGTAAGACGACGATCGTCGTTCGAAGCGAAAACGGCGAAGCCGTCGAGCACGTGATTCCGCACGGCAAGCACTTCCGGGTGCACAAGGGCGATCGCGTGGTGGCGGGGGATCCGCTGGTCGACGGCGACTTGGTTCCGAAGGACGTTCTTCGGATCAAGGGTGTCGAAGCGGTTCAGAGCTACCTGCTGCGAGAAGTTCAGAAGGTCTACCTGGCGCAGAGCGTGGGGATCAACGACAAGCACGTCGAAGTGATCCTGGCGCAAATGCTTCGCAACATTCGAGTTGTCGACCCCGGGGATACCGACCTGCTGCCGGAAACTGTCATCGACAAGTTCCGCTTCAAGCGCATCAACGAGGAGATCGTCGCGCAGGGTAAGAAGCCTGCGACCGCGGAGCCACTGCTCCAAGGGATCACGAAAGCGTCGCTGCAATCCGAGAGCTTCATCTCTGCGGCGAGCTTCCAGGAGACGACCAAAGTCTTGACAGAGGCCGCTTTGGCTGGCAAGAAGGACACCTTGGTCGGACTCAAGGAAAATGTGATCATGGGTCACATGATCCCCGCGGGAACCGGTTTCCGGGCCTACTCCGAAATGGGAGTCCGCAAGATTGGCGAACCGCCCGCGAAGGGTGGTGGGGGCGAGATCGAGCGGCTTCCGCAAGCCGCACCCGCTCCGACCCCGGCCGAAACGGTGGGGGCCGAACTCAAGGATCTTCTCTACGGTTCCGGCGGCGCGCCGGGGGCAGCGAAAGCCGAGAAGCCAGCTGCGGAGGAATCGGCACCAGCCGCCGAAGCAGAACCCGTTGTTGAAGCAGCACCCGCTGTTGACGCAGCACCTGCTGTTGAAGCAGAACCCGCTGTCGAAGAGACGGCGTCGGAAGCGACCGTCGCCGAAGACGTTCCGGAAGTAGCGGAGGCACCTGCCGTCGCTGATGCTCCGGAAGCTGAGAGTAACGTCGCCGCCGAGCCGGCGGAGACTATTGAGGTCGCGACGGAAGAACCCGTTGCCGACGAACCAGAAACCACCGAATCGACCGATGAGGATCCGACTGAGGAGCCGAAGGTCGACTAATCGTGTGGAGTAACCGTCGGGTGGGCCAAAGCGCCGACCCGGCGAGTGAAGGAGCGAAGTAGAGTGCCGACTATCAACCAACTCGTCCGCAAGGGGCGCAAGAAGAAGCCGAACCGGAGCAAAGCTCCGGTTTTGGAGTCTTGTCCCCAGAAGCGTGGCGTGTGTCTGCAAGTCAAGACGCAGACGCCGAAGAAGCCGAACTCGGCTCTTCGAAAGATCGCGCGTGTTCGTTTGTCCAACGGCAAGGAAGTCACCGCGTACATCCCCGGTGAGGGACACAACCTGCAAGAGCACTCCATCGTGCTCGTTCGGGGTGGTCGTGTCCGTGACTTGCCTGGTGTTCGTTACAAGGTGATCCGCGGTACGCTGGATACCATGGGCGTCGACGGTCGTAAGCAGGGCCGCTCGAAGTACGGTAAGAAAGCGAAGGACTAGTAATGCGGAAGAAGAAGAAAACGAAAGAGTCCAAGTTCAAGTTTCGCTCAACCGAGCGCTTCTTGAAGCCGGACCCGCGTTACAACAACCTGATCGTCACCAAGTTCATCAACGGCTTGATGCTCGACGGCAAGAAGACGACCGCGCAGAAGGTCTTCTACGACGCCATGGACATCGTTGCCAAGAAGGTGACCGACCAAGAGCCGCTCGACACGTTCATCACCGCGGTGACCAACGTCAAGCCCATGGTCGAGGTGCGTTCCAAGCGAGTTGGTGGTGCAACCTACCAAGTCCCGATGGAAGTCACCAAGAAGCGCCAGCAAACCCTCGCCATTCGAACGATGCTCAAGGTCATTCGTGGCAAGGGCGGCAAGCCGCTGTCTCAGCGACTCGCCGACGAGTTGCTGGCTGCGTACAAGAAGGAGGGCGCCTCGATTACTTGGCGCGAGAACACGCATAAAATGGCGGAAGCCAACAAGTTGTTCGCGCACTACGCCTGGTAGCGACGAGTCGCTGAATCGCGAAGAGCGCTCTTGTGCCGTATCCGGCACTGGGCGCTCTTTTCGATGAACGTTTCTTTTCGGTTCGCTCAGTCGTGTTGGGTTCTTAGACTTTCGTTGGGCTACCAGTCGACAGCCGCGGCAGCGTCTACGCGGTTCGTCGAACGTTTCGCGACCGACGCTCGGAAACTACCGCCTTTCAGGCAACGTGAGAACAGCATGGCACCCACGCGTAACATCGGAATCATCGCCCACATCGATGCGGGAAAGACGACCGTTTCCGAGCGGTTCCTCTACTACTCCGGCAAGGAGTACCGCATGGGGGAAGTGCACGACGGCAACGCGAAGATGGACTGGCAGGCTGAAGAACAAGAGCGTGGGATCACCATCACCAGCGCCGCGACCACGTTCCAATGGAAGGGCGCGACGATCAACTTGATCGATACGCCCGGTCACGTGGACTTCACCGCGGAGGTAGAGCGTTCCTTGCGTGTGCTCGATGGCGCGGTCGGCGTGTTCTGCGGGGTCGGTGGGGTCGAGGCGCAATCGGAAACGGTTTGGCGCCAAGCCAATCGCTACAACGTTCCGCGCCTTGCTTTCGTCAACAAGCTCGATCGAGTCGGTGCCGAGTTCTTTCGAGTGGTGGAAGACATTGCCGAGCGCCTCAATTGCCTCACGGTTCCGTTGGCCATTCCGATCGGTTTGGAGTCCGACCATGAAGGCATCGTCGACCTGGTTCGCATGGTCGAAGTGCGGTTCGATGAAACCAGTCTCGGCGCCGATGTCATTGAGAGTCCGTTGTCCGACGCTATGCGGGATGACGCCGAGTTGTACCGCAGCGAACTGATCGATCGTCTCGCCGATGTCGATGAAGAGGTCACCGAGAAGTTTCTCGAGGGTGAAGAGATCAGCGAAGAGTTGATCGTCTCGGCTATTCGCAAAGGCACCCTGGAGCAGGCGTTCGTCCCGGTGTTGTGCGGTGCCGCATTCAAGAACAAGGGGGTGCAACCGCTGCTCGACGCCGTCGTCGCGTACTTGCCGGCCCCTGAAGACATTCCGACCGTGAACGGGCTGGACCTCAAGGGGGAGACTCCGATCGCGCGGAAGACTACGGCCAAGGAGCCGTTCTCTGCGTTGGTGTTCAAGGTCCACGTCGACCAGCACGGCGAGCTCTACTACTTGCGTGTCTACAGTGGCAAGCTCGAAAAGGGTAAGCAGGTCATCAACGCCCGCAACGGGAAGAAGGAGCGTCTCGGTAATCTCTACCGAATGCACTCCAACTCCAAAGACGCCATCGACATGATTCAGGCGGGTGACATCGTTGCGGTCACCGGACTCCGTTTCAGTGGCACCGGCGACACCCTGTGCGATCCGAAGAAGCCGATCTTGCTCGAGGTGCCGAGCTTTCCTGACACGGTTATCTCGATGGCGGTCGAGCCCAAGAGTTCATCCGATCGCGACAAGCTGTTCGATCAGTTGACCCGTTTGACTCGTGAGGATCCCACGTTCAGTCTCACCATCGACGACGAGACCGGTCAGTTCATCATGGCGGGCATGGGCGAGCTCCATCTCGAGGTGATTCGCAATCGACTGATCCGCGAGTTCAAGGTCGAAGCGAACATCGGAAACCCTCGTGTTTCCTATCGTCAGACGTTCGTCGCTTCTGCCTCGGCTCGCGCTCGAATCGAGCAAGAACTCGGTGGAAAAGAACACGTCGGGGAGGTGGCGCTATCGGTGACACTCGATCCCGAGGTGGTGGGAGTCGACGTCGCGTGGGGGGATACCGGACTGTTGCCGAAGGCGTGGCAGGCTGCTCTCGAGGAGAGCGTGCACGGGTGCACCTACTCCGGTGCGGATCTCAGCTTCCCGTTCATCAATCTGAAGATCGAGGTGTCGATTCCCGAGTTCACGCCGCAGACCACGGAGATAGGGTTGGCGATGGCGGTTCGTGAGGCGTTCCGAAAGGCGGAGGCGACGGCGGGGGTCCATCTGCTCGAGCCGGTCATGCGGTTCCAGATCACCACGCCCGACGACTACTTCGGCGCGATCAACCAAGATCTCGTTCGCCGACGCGCCAACATCGACCAGGTCGACGAGGTGTCGGGGATGCGCCGTTTGCAGGGGGCGGTCCCGCTCGCCGAGGTGTTCGGCTACACGACAACTCTGCGGTCGATCTCCCAGGGTCGCGCCGCGATGAGCCTGGAGCCGATCGGTTTCGCACCCGCCCCGGAAAAGGTCGCCGAGAAGTACCGGTTCTAGCCAGAGGCCCGGCGTGAAGACCAGGCGGAGCGCCCGTTTTCGTCGACTCGGGCTAGCGCAAGTCTTGCTCGGTTCCCTGCTTGACACGCCTGGGCACCTCTCTATAATACCCGATCCTCGACTGTTCGTGCATTGCGTTACTTACGCTCTAGCAAGGGTTTACGGATCCTTCGGAGCGTCGCCCGAGCAGTCCAAGGGTTCTGACGTCTCGGAAGCACTCAGCCGTGCGATCCTCCGCCCTTCGTGGGCCCCGCGCGGCTCGAACTTCACCCCGTCGGCCAGGCTGAGCACTTGGCGGCGAGAGCGACCTCGGAACTTTCGATCGAACGGTCGTTTGACCGGCAACCCTGTGGGACCAGCGCTCATCTGGCACACGCGTTAACTCCACGCGACGCATCGTCGTCACGTGCGAGCCGACTTGGATTGAAACCGATGACAACTCCCAGGATTCGCATCCGCATGGAGGCGTACGACCACGAGGTGCTCGACGGCGCTGCGGGTTCCATTGTGGAAGCCGCGAAGCGAACCGGCGCGCTCGTACATGGTCCGATACCGCTTCCGACCCGGATCGAGCGCTTCACCGTCTTGCGCTCGCCGCACGTCAACAAGAAGTCACGTGAGCAGTTCGAGATGAGGACCCACAAACGGGTCATCGAACTGAGCGAAGCTTCGGCGAAAACTATGGACGCACTGACCAAGATCAACATGCCGGCTGGCGTGAGCATTCGAATCAAGGCCTGAGGGGAGACCGAGCGATGCCGAAAAGACAACGTAAGGCGATTCTCGGTCGTAAGGTCGGGATGTCGCAAGTCTACAACGACGATGGCGCGCGAGTGCCGGTCACGCTGATTCAAGCGGGACCATGTACCGTGTTGCAAGTGAAGACCGTCGATACCGACGGTTACGAAGCAATCCAGATCGGTTTCGACGACACGACCAAGCGTGTCACCAAGCCGATGGAGGGTCACTTCAAGAAAGTGAACACCGCTCCGAAGCGTTGTGTTCGGGAGATCCCGAAGACGATCGACGCCTCGGCGGGTGACACGATCGACCTGAACCTTCTCGAGGGTATCGCAAAGGTCGACGTCTCCGGTGTGTCGAAAGGGCGCGGGTTCTCCGGCGTCGTTCGCCGCTGGAACCACGCAATCGGCCCGAAGTCGCACGGATCCAAATCGAAGAGGATCCTCGGTTCGCTGGGTATGCACCAAGATCCGGGTCGAATCGTCAAGGGCAAGGCCATGCCGGGCCAGTACGGCAACAAGAACTCGAAGATGCGAAACCTCAAGGTCGTCTCCGTCGACCTCGAGAAGAACTTGCTCGTGGTCAAGGGCGCTGTGCCCGGTCCCAAGGGTGGGTTCCTGTACATCGAAGAAAGCATTGTTTGACGACGCAGCTCTGACGTTCAAGGCGCGACGGACAAACAGGTTGAACCATTAGGGCACTTCGAACACCGATGGGGTGCCCCCAGGAACAACGTCGTTCCTGGAGACCAGAACTGACAAGTGTGATGAGCCAGACCATTCTGAAGAAGGAGCTTACCTTCCCGGAGCCGGTCGATGTTCCCCAGTTTGGATCCGACGGATCCAGCAGCGGGAGCCAGACTTTCACTCCGGGTGGGGTACGGAACTTTCCGAACATCCCGCTCCTCAAGGAAGCCATTCGCCGCTACCAAGGCAACTTGCGTCGAGGTACCGCCTCGACCAAGCAGCGCGGCGAAGTGAACGGCAGTAACAAGAAGCCTTGGCGCCAGAAGGGCACCGGCCGTGCCCGTCAGGGAACGAAAAACGCTCCCCAGTGGCGCGGCGGTGGAGTTGCGTTCGGCCCGAAGCCGCGTGACTACCACTACGGCTTGCCCAAGAAGCAGCGCCAGATGGCCAACCGTCACGCGCTTCTGACCAAGCTGATCGACGGCGAGTCCAAGGTCTACGATTTTGGCATCGACAAGCCCAACACCAGTGCCGTCAACAAGGCGCTCACTGCGATGGGCGTGGTTCACTCTTGCCTCGTCGGGGTGTCGACCAAGGCGAGCAAGCAAGACGTCGCTCGAATCGTCAGCTCGTGCTCGAACCTCAATCGTATCGAGGTGTTGCGAGTCGCTGACTTCAACGCGCTCGCGCTGTTGAAGTACCGCAACCTCGTTCTGACGCCGGATGCGTTCGACGAAGTTCAAGCGCAAGAAGACGCGCTTCGAAGCTCGCAAGGGAGTGACTCATGAAAGACGCGCACATGATCATTCTCTCTCCGCTCATTACGGAGAAGAGTACGTTCGCAAGCGAAACGAACAACGCGTACACCTTCAAAGTTGCTTCGACTGCTAACAAAATCGACATCGGCCGAGCCGTCGAAAGCATTTTCGAGGTCAAGGTTCTGACCGTGAACACGGCCTGGCAGCGTGGCAAGTACAAGCGGGTCGGTCGCAACACCGGCATGACCAAGAAATACAAGAAGGCCGTCGTCAAGTTGGCCCCCGGTCACAAGATCGACTTGGTCTAAGGAGACACCATGGGAATTCGAGTCTACAAGCCGACGACCCCTGGGCGACGCAACGCGTCGGTTTCCGACTTCGCCGAAGTTACGCGGTCGAAGCCGGAAAAGTCTCTGGTCGTTACGTTGAACAAGACCAGCGGTCGCAACAACCACGGTCACATTACTGCTAAGCACCGCGGCGGTGGAGCCAAGAAGCGCTACCGCATGATCGACTTCAAGCGGTTGAAAGATGGCGTGCCGGCCAAGGTCGCACACATCGAATACGATCCGAACCGAACCGCGCTGATCGCCCTATTGCACTACCGCGACGGTGAGAAGCGCTACATCCTCTGCCCGCGTGGGCTCGAGGTCGGTTCCATGCTTGAGTCTGGCGAGTCCGTCGAGCCGAGGACCGGCAACTCCATGCCGCTCAAAGGCATTCCGAACGGCCTCGAGATTCACAACATCGAGCTCGTTCCCGGTCAGGGCGGCAAGATGGTCCGTGCGGCCGGATTGTCGGCGCAGCTCCTCGGTAAAGAGGGCAACCAAGCGATCATTTCGCTGCCCTCCGGAGAGATGCGTCGCGTCCACGTCAACTGTCGAGCGACGATCGGTTCGGTCGGCAACGAGTCGCACATGAACGTCAAGCTGGGCAAGGCTGGTCGCAAACGTCACATGGGACGACGTCCCCACGTACGTGGTACCGCGAAGAACCCGGTCGCTCACCCCATGGGTGGTGGTGAAGGTCGAACCGCGGGTGGTCGCCACCCCTGTTCGGCGACAGGTGTGCTTTCTAAGGGCGGGGCGACCCGCGCACCGCGAAAGCGCTCGAACAAGCACATCATTCGTCGAAGGAAGAAGAAGTAATGGGACGTTCGCTCAAGAAGGGTCCGTACGTCGACCTGAAGCTGTTGAAGAAGGTTCTCGCTCAAACCGCGGAAGCCAGCCACCAGCCGATCAAGACGTGGGCTCGACCCTGCACGATCGTGCCGGAGTTCGTGAACCACACGTTCATGGTTCACAACGGGAAAGACTTCAAGAAGGTCTTCGTTACCGAGAACATGGTCGGTCACCGACTCGGCGAGTTTTCACCGACGCGCATGTTCCGTGGTCACGCAGGCGGCAAGAAGAAGTAGCCGGCTGAGCGTCGTACGTTGGCGGTGGGTGGTCGATCGAGGTACTTTTTCAACAACCTCGATTTTTGGGCTACCTTCCGCCGAGAATTTAGTTACGATCGCTCTCTTTGCTTCGCCTCGTGCCTCGGCGCGGAGCGCCGCAAGCGCCGATCTTTTCGGTGCTTGCAACGTTTTGTGAGCGACCCCTGTAGTGGTCGCCACGCAGTTCGGACAGTTGCTGTGGCTCTGAGCGTTGCTCGGCGCCGGGCGCCCCGATCGATCGGGAAGCCTCCGCAGCGAATCGGCGTGACCACGTTCATTCGTGGTGGTCGCAGCGCGCTCGTCGTCTCGACGTTCACTCGTCTTGATGGTTGGCGCAGCCAGTTGGCGACTACCCAGGGGATTGCTCCCGTCAGCAAGTGCTGGCAACCGGGAACGGTCCGAAACGAATGTGGCCGCGGGAGAAAATGGCAATGGAATCCTACAAAGCCTGCCATAAGTACGCGCGGATCACCGCGCGCAAGGCCCGCTACGTGATGGACATGGTCCGGAACAAGCCGGTCGAGCACGCCTTGGATGCTCTGCGTTTCACCTCGCGTCGCGCAGCTCCCATGATCGCCAAAGTGGTCAAGTCCGCGATGGCGAATGCAGTCCAAGAGGGCGGCGCCAATCCCGAAAACCTCGTGATCGAAGAAGCCTACGCGGACGAAGGTCCCACCGCCAAGCGGTGGCGTCCCCGTGCTCGTGGTATGGCGTATCCGATCTTCAAAAGAACTTCGCATCTCACGGTTGTAGTCACCGAGGTCAAGCAGACCGCCAAGGTTGACGCACCCACGGATACGGACGAGTAAAGGAACGATATGGGCCAGAAAGTCAGGCCAACTGGAATCCGCATTGGGATCACCCGCGACTGGTCGTCGCGTTGGTACGCGACCAAGCAGGAGTTCGGGAAGTTCCTGAAGGAAGATTTCGACATCCGGAAGTTCATCAAGAGCGAGTTCTACTCGGCTGGTGTCCCGTTGATCGAAATCGAGCGTGACGGCGACGGCGAAAGCCGCAAAGTCACGATCAACCTTCATGCGGCTCGTCCCGGAGTTGTCATTGGACGTAAGGGCGCGCGAGTTGATCAGCTCAAAGCTGAGCTCGAGTCGATCACTGGCGGCAAAGTTCAGTTGAACATCGCCGAGGTGACCGATCCCGAGACCAACGCGCAACTCGTCGCGGAGAACGTCTCTGATCAGTTGCTCAAGCGTCAGCCGTTCCGCCGGGTCTTGAAGAACACCATTCGCAACACGCGAGAGCGTGGAGCGCTCGGCGTGAAGGTCATGGTTTCCGGGCGACTCGGTGGGGCAGAAATGGCCCGCAAGGAGTACGCGACGGAAGGCAAGATTCCGCTCTCGACGCTTCGCGCAGACATCGACTACGGCTTCGCTGAGGCCCGCACCACGTACGGCATCATCGGCGTGAAGTGCTGGATCTACAAAGGCGACGTCCTGGAGAAAAAAGGGGGTAAGCGCAATGGCGCTAATGCCCAAACGCGTTAAGCACCGGAAGGTTCACAAGGGGCGCGTTCGACGTAATGCGACCCGCGGGAACTACGTTGCTTTTGGCGAGTACGGATTGATGTGTTTGCAGGGTGGTTGGATCACGGCTCGTCAAATCGAGGCCGGTCGTATCGCAGCGAACCACTTCCTCGGTGGTGAGGGCAAGGTTCGGATCCGCGTGTTCCCCCACAAACCGGTTTCCAAGAAGCCTGCCGAAACCCGCATGGGTAAAGGTAAGGGTGAGCCGGAATTCTGGGTCGCCGTTGTTCGACCAGGAACCATCATTTACGAAATCCAAGGCGCTCAGGAACTGAGCGCCAAGACCGCTTTGAACCGCGCGGCGCACAAGATGCCGATCCGGGTCAAAATGGTATCGAGGAGGCCGAAGGTATGAGAGCTTCGGAGATCCGCGACCTGCCGGACGAAGAAATTCAGAATGAAATCAACAAGGCCCGGGCCTCGCTGTTCAAGTTCCGCTTTCACGCGGAGAGTGAAGAGATGCAGCGAGCAGGTGAAATCCGTGGCCTTCGTCGGGACATTGCTCGCATGAAGACCGTGCTTCGCGAGCGTCAGATCGCGAAGAGCAGGGAGGCATCGTAATGGCAGATGTCGCAGCCCCCAGTGATGCCGGTGCGCATAAGCGTACGGTGCGGGGCGTTGTCGTTAGTGACAAGATGGACAAGACCGTCGTGGTCCGAGTCGAGCGACTCGTCCTTCATCCGATGTACAAGAAATACCTTCGAAAGTTCACCAAGTACTACGCGCACGACGAGAGCAACGTCGCGAAGAATGGTGACACTGTCGAGATCTACTCAGCGCGACCGCTGTCCAAAAAGAAGCGTTGGCGCCTCGGCGAGGTACTCTCGTCGAAGGTGGGAGCCTAGGAGTTCAACCATGATTCAGATGCAGACTAACCTGGACGTGGCGGACAACTCCGGTTGCAAGCGCGTTCAGTGCATCAAAGTGCTCGGTGGAAGTAAGCGCATGTATGCGTCGCTCGGCGACGTCATCGTTTGCTCCGTCAAGAAGTCGTTGCCGTCGAGCGAAGTCAAGCCGGGGACGATCGTCAAGGGTGTCATTGTGAGAACCAAGTCGGCTGTCCGTCGTAACGATGGGTCCTACGTGCGTTTCGACAATAACGCCGTGGTCATCCTCGACAAAGATGGCAACCCGCGCGGAACTCGCATCTTCGGTGCTGTTGCTCGCGAACTGCGTTCGAAGAACTACATGAAGATCATCTCCTTGGCACCGGAGGTTGTCTGATGCTTAGCCTGAAGAGAGGCGACACCGTTCAAGTGATGGCCGGAGCCGAGAACGGCAAACGTGGCAAGATCTTGAACGTCGATCGCAAAGGAAATCGCGTGACGGTGCAAGGAGTCAATCTCCGCTACAAGCACGTCAAGCGAAGTCAACAGCACCCGCAGGGCGGGCGCATCCAAGTCGAAGGTCCGATTCACTTCTCGAACGTTCAGTTGGTCGATTCGTCGACCGACAAGCCGACGCGATTTCGAGCAGAAGCGGACAAAGACGGTAAGAAAACAAGAGTCTCGACCAAGTCCGGTAAATCGGTCTAGACGTCGAGAGAACGCTCCTGCAGCGCGGGTCGGTATCCGAGCTGCCTAACGGGCGAAAAGAGAGAGAAGGCAATGGCCGTCAGACTGAAGGAACGTTACGACGCCGAGCTTCGGCCGCAGATGATGAGTGATTACAACATCACCAACCTGCACGCCGCGCCGGTCCTCCGAAAGATCACCGTTAACATGGGGGTCGGCAAAGCGATCGAGAACAATAAGCGTCTCGAGGTCGCCGCCAAGGAGATCGCGCAGATTACGGGGCAAGCTCCGACGATCCGCAAAGCAAAGCAGTCGATCTCGAACTTCAAACTGCGTCAAGACTACGCCATTGGCTGCAAAGTCACTCTGCGTAAGAATCGCATGTTTGAGTTCCTCGACCGTTTGATCTGCGTCGTGATTCCCCGGATCCGCGACTTCCGCGGCTTTCCGAGCGGATCCTTCGATGGTCGCGGCAACTACGCAATGGGGTTGGCCGATCAGGTCGTCTTCCCCGAGATCAACATTGACCGTGTGGAGTACGTCCAGGGTATGGATATCTGCTTCACGATTTCAAACTCGGACGACGAGAAGTCGCTGGCCCTCATGAAGGGCTTCGGTTTCCCCTTCCGCACGGACAGATAAGGAATCCCGCGTGGCACGCAAGTCACTCATCTACAAGCAGCAGCAGCCGCCGAAGTTCAAGACGCGCGCGTACAACCGTTGTCAGCTCTGCGGGCGGCCGCGAGCGTACTACCGCAAGTTCCAGATCTGTCGACTCTGTTTCCGGTCGCTCGCGTCTAAGGGTGAAATTCCCGGCGTGAAGAAGGCTAGTTGGTAAGGACGAAGCTATGACGATGACCGATCCGATTGCCGATCTCCTAACACGGATCCGCAACATCAACAGCCTCAAGCGACCCAGAACAAAGATCCCTTACTCAAAGATCAAAGAGCAGATCGTCGACACCCTGCAACGCGAGGGATACATCGACAGCTACGAGGTCCTGACAGATGAAGAGTCTGGCTTCAAGGAGCTGCTCGTTCGCCTGAAGTACGGTCCGGATGGCGAATACGTCATCAACAAGATCGAGCGAGTGTCGACGCCAGGTCGTCGTCTCTACCGTTCGATCACGGATCTCTCCCCCGTCATTCGCGGCATGGGGATTTGGATTCTTTCGACGTCTAAAGGCGTCCTGTCCGACACCGAGGCTCGCAAGCAAAACATCGGTGGCGAAGTGTTGTGCAAAGTTTACTAGCGTCCTCCATGGTCGCTTCGGCGACCACGGCTATAAGCGCGGGCTGAGCGCTGCGGGAAGTGTCTCGCGAGACGATCGGTCACGGCTGCAAGCTGGAAGGTACAGAGAAGAATGTCGAGAATCGGAAAACTGCCGATCTCACTCCCCGCGAACGTCTCCGTCGACGTTCAAGGGCGCACGGTGAAGGTCAAAGGGCCCAAGGGAGAAATCTCGTGGGACCACCATCGCACCGTCGAGGTGAAGAGTGCTGACGGAAGCGTCACGGTTGAACCGGTCAGCACCGAGCGACTCGCTCGTGCGCTGCACGGAACCACGCGGCAGCTTGTGAGAAACATGGTGGTCGGCGTTTCGGCCGGCTTCGAGAAGAAGCTCAGCATCGTTGGGGTTGGTTACAACGCCAAGGTGCAGGGAAAAGAACTCGTCATGAACATCGGCTTTTGCCATACGGTGGACATGCCGATTCCGCAAGGTCTCGATATCGAGTGCCCGTCCAATACCCAGATCGTCGTCAAGGGTGTGGACAAGCAGCTCGTCGGACAGTTCGCGGCAAACGTTCGCCGCGTCCGTCCTCCGGAGCCCTACAAGGGCAAGGGCATTCGTTACGAGGGTGAGATCGTCCGTCGCAAGGCGGCCAAGAGCTTCGGCGCTTCATAGGAGAGGCCTCTTCGACCATGGAAATCAACAAACGCAAGCGCCAACGCGAGCTCCGTCGAAAGCGTCACATTCGAAAGACGCTCATCGGCACTACGGATCGTCCGCGGCTCACCGTGTCTCGATCGCACAACAATATCTCGTGTCAGGTCGTGGACGACTCCCGAGGCGCGACGGTCGCGGCCGCTTCGACGCTGGAGAAGACCTTGCGCGATTCGATCGGCAAGGACGGCGGCAACCGCAAGGGCGCGGAGGCGGTCGGTGCCGCGCTCGCCGGGCGTCTCAAGGAGCTGGGTGTGACCCAGGTCAAGTTCGACCGCAATGGATACAAGTACCACGGGCGGGTCGCTGCGCTGGCTGATGCCGTGCGCAAGGAAGGAATCAAGGTCTAACATGGCCGAGAACACGAACAGCCCGGCTGGTGGTCAGTCCCAACCCGCTTCTGGCGGCGCACCCTCGGGTGGCGGCGGCGGCGGACGACCCGGTGGCAATCGACCCGGTGGTGGCGGTGGACGTCCAGGCGGCGGTGGCCGGCAGGGCGGCGGCGGACGACAGGGTGGCGGCGGCGGTGGTGGCGGCGGTCGCCAAGGCGGCCGACGTAATCGTCGGCGTGACCGAGACCAAGACCAAGGTCCGCGCCTCGAAGAACGCATGATCAAGATCAACCGCTGTGCGACCACCGTCAAAGGTGGACGCCGGATGTCCTTCAGCGCGCTCGTCGTCGTCGGCGACAAGAAGGGCAAAGTCGGTATCGGTTTCGGCAAGGCGAAGGAAGTTCCGAGCGCCGTCGACAAGGCGTTCAAAGAGGCTCGACGCAAGCTCGTCCAAGTCGCTTTGATCGGTGGAACGGTCCCGCACGAAGTTCAAGGGCGTTTCCGCTCGTCATTCGTTTCGCTGCTCCCGGCTTCCCAAGGAACCGGCGTGCTGGCAGGAAAAGCAGTTCGCGACGTCCTCGAGTGCGCAGGCATTGAGAACATTCTGACCAAGCAGGTCGGTAGTCGTAATCCGGTCAACGTCGTCAAGGCGACCGTCGAGGGGCTCCTCCGACTGCGAAGTCGTGAGACCGTCGAAAAGTTGCGGGGAGTGAAGCTGGCATGAACCTGACTGATCTCAACGAACGATCAACGAAATACAAAGCACGCAAGCGGATCGGGCGTGGGCACGGGTCGGGCTGGGGTAAGACCGCCGGCCGCGGCCACAAAGGTGCGAAGTCCCGCTCGGGATACAAGCGCCGCGTCGGTTACGAGGGTGGCCAAATGCCACTCTACCGTCGACTGCCCAAGCGCGGATTCAACAACGTGTTTCGCACCGAGTACGACCTGGTGAACGTGTCGACTCTAAACGCCTTGGCTGACGGTGCCGCCGTCGACCACAAGGCGCTCGTCGACGCCGGAGTCATCAAGGACCGACACGGTCGACTGAAGATACTTGGTAACGGCAAACTCGAGCGCAAGCTTACGGTGACCGCGGCGAAGTTTAGTTCGGCAGCCCGCAGCCAGATCGAAGCCCTCGGCGGCGTAGCGAAAGAGATCTGAGGCGAGAATGTTCAAGGTCCTCAGCGACATCATGAGCATCCCGGAACTGCGAAAACGAATCATTGTCGTTTTCGGGTTGCTGGCGGTGTACCGAGTTGGATTCCACATCTACCTACCGGGTGTGGATATCTTCGAGCTAAACAAGTGGCTGCAAGCCGCTCGAGAATCGAACAGCGGGGGCTTGTTCGATTTCATTCAGATAACCAGTGCCCTCACCGGCGGACAGCTCTCCAAGGCGACGATCTTCTCGCTCGGCATCATGCCGTACATCAGCGCGTCGATCATCTTCTCGCTCTTGGTCAAGGTGTTCCCGCGTTTGGAAGCTCTACAAAAAGAAGGCGACTCGGGGAGACAGACGATCAACCGCTACACGCGGTACTCGACTGTCCTACTTTGTGTCGTTCAAGCGCTGTTTGTGGTGAAGTTCCTCCACACGCCACTACCGGGCAGTACGGCTGTGACGTTGTCGGAAGA
>JAJFFE010000140.1 GCA_021776775.1 Planctomycetota bacterium
CCACCTCGTTGTGCCCAGTAGCGCCACTGCACACTTCTTCGTACGTCGGGTTGGGGGTGAAGCCGGCCATGTATCCGACCGCGGTCGAATACACGCCGTCGAGTTGCCAGAACAGACGCTCCGCCCCCCAGAAGCAACCGAGCCCGAACACCGCCGTGTCGATGCCTTCGGGAAACGGCGACGCCATAGGGTGGCCGTTGACAAAGTGTTCTGCCGGAACCGGCATCGCGTCGGCGCGGCCGGGAGGCGCGGTAGCGGCGGTCGGCATGGTGATTTTCTTGGGCCCGAACACGTCTACTCCTGAGTTGGGGATTCTGGCTGGGGTATCCGTTGAGGATAGATTGGCTCGCGAGGGTCGGTTCATCAAGGCTCCGCTGTCACCATTGCGTGGCGCCGCCCCCGCGGCCACCATGGCACCCAACCGAAACAACGAGGGGCGGTACTTTTGATGAAACTCCTGGCCACGCTGGGCCTTTTCTGCCTGAGCTTTCTCTGTCCGACGACGTCTGCGCCGGCCGAGACGCCGGACAAGAAAGAATGGCTCTCGGATCTCGACCAGGCTGCGAAGCTCGCCGCAACCACGGGCCGTCCCCTTCTCATCGTTTTTCGCTGAGAGTTGTGAAAGGAGTGTAGCTCCTTCGACGAACAGGTCGTTCGTCCCCCAGCCCGCTTCCGCGACGTCGCTTCAAAGTTCGTTTGCGTCCGTATCACCAACATGGACGGCGTCGATCTATCACGATTCCGATTCGACTACGACCTGACGTTTTCGGTGATGACGATGCATCCGGATGGCACCGTTTACCACCGCTACGGCGGGCGGCCGTCCGACAGCGCCGACGGATGGCTTTCCATGAGTTCACTCGTCACGACGTTAGAACGTTCTTTGGAGAGCGATCGCGCGTACCGGCAGAACCCCGCCGCTCCCACCCTGCCCCCGCGACGAACGATTCGAGACGTCGAGCCCTACAACCGGGAAAAGCTCGCCAAGAAGAAGCAAGCGTGCGTGCACTGTCACATGGTCAACACCGCGCTTCGCGTCGAACAGCGTGCAGCCGGCACCTGGGCTCGTGAACAGGTCTGGATTTGGCCGGATCCGGATCGGACCGGTCTCACGCTCGACGCGGAAGATCAAAGGGTGATCGCTCGCGTCGAGGAGAAGTCGCCGGCAGCGGCAGCGGGCCTCGCGGTGGGAGATCAACTCGTGCGTCTCGATCGACAACGCATCGCTACGATTACCGACGTCCAGTTCGTTCTCGAACAGGTGCCGTGGACCGGCGGAACGATCGCCTACGAAGCGAAACGCGGTTCGAAGACCGTGACCGGGACTATGAAGCTCGCCACGGGCTGGCGAGCCGGTAATCCGAGGACGTTTGCGTGGCGCCCGTACAAGTGGGGACTGCAACCGGCGCCCGGCTTCGGTGGTCCGGACCTAGCCCCCGCGGCGATCGAAGCGTTGGGGCTCGCCAAAGGGTCGCACGCATTCAAGATCAGCTACTTGGTCACGTGGGGAGTCAACGCGAACCTAGGGCGCAACGCCGCCCGCGCGGGGATTCGCGAAGGGGACGTCGTGGTCGAGGCCGCCGGAGAATCGTTCGATTCGTGCCAACACTTTCACGCGTGGTTCAGGCTGACGCGATCGCTAGGGGAACGGGTGCCTCTCGTCGTGATCCGCAACGGCGAACACCGCACGATCACGCTCGAGGTGGTTCCATCGCGAGCGTTCTGATCCGTGCAAACACTCAATCCTGCGAAGCTGTTCGCGGAGTTGAGAATCGAAGGTGACGAGAGCAGCGGCGTGACCCGAAGCTCGTCCTTCCACCGTGGCAGCGACGTTGCTTGACGAACCGCGACGAACACTTCGATTCGTCAAAGTGGGTCGTTGGGGCGTAAGCCCCAGTCATGTGAAGTTGCGAGCGAAAAGCGGCGGGCCGAGAACGAAGTTTTGAGCCACGACGTGAGGGGTCTTCCGGATCTGGTCGATAGTGCAGCAGGGGTTCCTCTCAATAGCCGCTAGTTCCTACTGCAGCGCGGTTTGCTCCGTTGGTCATCGCTTAGTCACTGTTTTTTTACACAATAGAGTGCTGGTTCACGCAAAACCGCTGGTTGTTTGACCCCAAATAAGCGACTTTCGCGGCCACGCCGAACCACGAGGACGAGTAGTTTCTCTCGTCCCGTCCAACGAAAAATGAGGAGGGATCTTGAGCGAGCCGCTCCAAGGCACCGCGCTCATGCGCGCCACCCGACCGTACGCAACAGACGACCCGAAGCGTAGCATGTGGTACCTCGTCTCCACGTCCGTCATTATCGTTGGACTGTTGACGGTTGCGATCCTCGACATTCCGACGTGGGCCCGTGTTGTCACGAGTGTCGTCGCGGGGCTCGTCATAGTCCGCGCCTTCACGATCTACCATGATCACCAGCACCACGCGATTCTTCGTGATTCGAAGGCGGTCAACGCTTTCATGAAGGTGTTCGGTGTTCTGGTCCTCGCACCGTCGAATGTGTGGCGACAGACTCACAACCATCACCACACGCACAACGCGCGGCTGCACGGTTCAAACATCGGCTCGTTCGAAGTGATGACCGTCGACTCCTGGAGCGAAGCCAAGTTCAGCAAGAAGCTCTACTACGCAATCTCGCGCAGCCCGCTCGTCATCGGCCTCGGATACCTCACGGTATTCATCGGTGGTTTTTGCATTTCGCCGTTGATGCGTAGCTACAAGCGTCACTGGGACTCGGCCATCGCGTTGGTCGTCCACGTCGGGATCATCGTTGGACTGACGTTGGGTTTCGGTTTCGCGGCTGCGTTCTACTGCGTGATCTTGCCCATGACCGTGGCGTCGGCGCTCGGCGCGTACCTGTTCTACATTCAGCACAACTTCGTCGGCGTGAAGTACCACGCTCGCGATGACTGGACGTACGCCGAGGCGGCATTGGAGTCGTCGAGCTTCCTGAAGGCGGGCAAGCTCATTGGGTGGTTCACCGGCAACATCGGCTACCACCACATTCACCACCTCAATCCGCTGGTACCGTTCTACCGGCTGCCCGAGGCGATGGCAGAGGTCCCCGAGCTGCAGAATCCACCGACGACGTCGCTTTCGTTGCGCGACATCGTTGCTAACTTTCAGCTCAACTTGTGGGATCCGGTCACCGACCGGATGGTGAGGTTCCGTGTGGCGCGTCAGCGCGCCGCCGCCGCCGCCGAAGCGAAGTCCTCGGCACCGGCCAAGGACGCGTCGACAGCTTCGGATACGGGAACCACGCCATCGGCACCGAGCAGTACCGCGGCGGCGAAACCGCCGATCACGGCCGCTCCCAAGGCTCCCGCCCCCAAGGTTCCTGCCACGAATTGAGCTGCCAGACTGCTGCTAGGAACTACTGAGCACCTTCACAGCGGCGGCCACGCAATCGCCCCAGGGCGCCTCGAGTACTTCGACGAAGTCTCTGAGTTGCGTGGCCAGCGTCTCGGCGTCGAGGTTCGAGATCTTCTCGCCGTAGTTCGCCAGGGACATCACGTTGGCAATCACGTAGCCCAATGTTCCCGCTAGCTGTTGCTCCGCATCGTCGTCGCGGATCGCACGCTTGCTCCGCTTCTTCAACTCGGCGATGTCCTCTTTCGACGGCGCCTCGGCTGGCCAGTCCTCGGCGTTCAATCCCTCGAACATTTCGATCGACCATTGCGCCTGCAGCCACTGCGAGCCGTCCTGCCGCGTGAGACGCGCCGCGAGACGGTCGAACGGACTCTCCTCCCCCTCTAGCGCACAGGCTAGGAGTTCGGTCATAGCGGCTTTGGGTAGGTTCGTGAGCTCGTCGTTGTTTGGCATTATTGTTCTCGCATGATCTCTTGCAGGGCCCGGATTTCGTCAGCCATACGGAACTCGTCGACACCGTCTCGCTCCAGTACTTCGCGAAGGGCGCGGCCGACCCTCTTCTTCGGAACTCGCACCATGACCGCGGCGCGTTCCGGCGAGACGTCGAATTCTTCCTGCACGAACTTCGGGTACGGAATCCCGCCGATCACGTGGCGGGCAAAGACGTCCCAATGCACGCCGAGGCCCTCGTCACGGCACGACTTCTCGGCCATGGCGAGCACGACCTTTGCGATGGATCGCACTCGCAGTCGATCCATGATTGCCGCGGGCGAGTCCTCGGCCGCCTCGACGTCCATATCCTCGGGCAAGTAGTCGAGCCGCCGAAATCGCTTCTCGCGCCCCCACTCCTCCCGCACGAAGAACAACAGCGCCCCGATCATCCAGCGGTGCAGGCGCAACCCTGACACACTCCACTTCTCGAAGAAGTCGGTGCGGGCCATGCGGTCCGCGAAAAACCCGTTCACGACTTCGGTCGGGTCACCCTTCCACCGCTCGCTGTGGCCACGGAAGTAGATCTGCAAAGGTTCGTAGTACAAGGTCATGACGTGCTGCCGCACCGCGTCGAGCCCCTCGGGCCCCTCCGCGATCCGTCGACCGATCCACGTCACTGTCAGTGGGAAGTGCTGCTTGGCCATCCCCGCGTCTCCCGCTTTCTTGAGTGTTCGTCCCGACCGCTATCTGGACCAGCGCGGCGGCCCCGAGTGAGAGATATCGTACGCCGCCGACCCCGAGTTTTCTCGATCCATGATCCCGTCGAACGACGGGACCGCAAGTGAATGACGTGCACCCCGGTATCAGAGCGCAATAACCTCGCCCTCGCCGGCGATGCTGAACCCTCGCGCCTCGACTTCGCGGCGCGCCTCGGTCCCGCGCCACAGCGCGGGATTGGTGTGGTTCAAATGCAGGAACTTCACCTTGTTGCGTTCGGACGTCGGAAGCGGAGCGAGCCGGTTCATGGTCGTCGTGATGAACGGGTGCGGGAAGCCGGACATGTCGCGGCCCGGGATCTCTCCGTTGGCGTAGAACGTGCCATCGACCAGAGCGACGTCGACTCCCGCCAGCACATCTTCGATGCGTGTCCCTTCCGTATCCCAATCATCCCAGCTGTCGATATCGGGAATGAAGACCACGCTACGGTTTGGCCCCTCGATACGAAAGCCCACCACTTCCGAGTACTCTTGACGGTGCGGGACCAAGAACGGTGTCACGCGGACGCGTCCCAACTCTACCGTCGTGTTCTCCGTCAACGCACGCAGTTCGATGTTGTCGTAGCGAACGAGCTGATTCCACGGACCGTTGTTGGTGAGAAACTCACCCATCTTCTCCATGACGTAGACAGGAGTCCCGTGCGCTCCGATCACTTCGTGTCCGAGATGGACCAGTCCGGTGTAGTGACCCATGTGTGCGTGCGTCAAGAAGACGCCATCGAGTCCGGGAACGTCGTCCCGCGGCGCCCACCGGTCCAATCGACGAAGCTGCACTTTGAAGTCCGGCGTCGCCTCGAACAGGTAACGCTTATCACCATCGATCACCGCAATGCACGACGCGTGGCGACGCAGCGAAGGATCGTCCCACGCCGGGTGGTCCCTCGTTCCCGCTTGCGGAACCCCCGCGTCTTGAGCAATCCCCAGAATCAACACGTGCGGGCCGTCGGGCTTGCGTACCGATGACTCGGAAATGTCCTCGAGGTCCGTACTCACACGACGCTCCTCAACCATTGGAATAGCGCATCCCGAGCAGAGACACACCAGCGCGATCACGCTCACCCGCGTTGCTAGACTGCGAAACACCGTTCCCTCCTTTTGCCCGGCAGTGTACGGTCTTCGTTCTCCGAAGGGACCCCTCGATGCAAACAATGACCCGCGACTTCACACCCTTGGTTGCGTTCGCCTGCTTGCTATGCGTCGTGTTCACTGCGCTCGGTTGCACCTCGCTTACGCCAGTAGCACCGAGCAACCCTCCGCCGAAGAGCAATCCGAGCTCGAGTGCAGACGCGACTCCCAGTGTTGACGAGCACGGCATTGCCACCGATTCCGCCCCGCCGAAACCGACTGCCGGGGCAGCTCCATGGCTATCGCTCGTCGCCGCGCCGCTCGACAAAGAGTGGAAGCCCATCGTCTACGGCGGCGAGGCGGAGTCGCTCATCGATGGCAACGAGATTCACCTCAACCGCGGTGATCCACTGACGGGATTGGCGTTTCGAGGCGATCTCGCATCGATCTTGCCCGAGAGCCAAGAGGGGTATCAACTTCGCTTCGAAGCGAAGCGCGTCGACGGGCACGACTTCTTTTGTGGGGCCACGTTCCCGGTGGGGACAGACGGTCGCTTGACGTTGGTGCTCGGTGGATGGGGAGGCGGACTGGCTGGGCTGTCGAGCCTCGACGGAATGGACGCGAGCCAGAACGACACGACGTCCTATCGTCGGTTCGAACGAGACCGATGGTACGACATCGAGATCAAGGTGACCGCTTCACACGTCGAATGCAGTATCGATGGCAAGCGACTCAATTTGGTCGAACGATCGCTCTATACCAAACTGTGGGTCCGTCCAGAGGTCGAACTCAGCGTGCCGCTCAGCTTCTCGTCGTTCTCGACGTACGGCGTGATTCGAAATCCGCGGGTGCGTTCGCTACCGGAGACGTCCAAGTCGAAGGAATCATGAGCGAACTCTACCAACAACCGCAGATCTACGACGCAATACACGCCGAAGGTGCTGCCGCTCACTTCGACCTCTTACTTGCCGTCCTGCGACAATCCGGAGTCAGTGATCCGACGCAAGGCGAGTGGCTAGAACCGGCGTGCGGGACGGGGAGGTTTCTCGCCGAAGCGGTTCGTCGCGGGATCGCCATCGCAGGGTTCGATCTCAGCAAAGCGATGGTCGACTACGCCCGCCAGCGCATGAGCAATCCTGCGGTAGACCTGTTCGTAGCCGACATGGTCGAGTTCACGCAGCACCTCGACCAGCAACGACGGTTCGACGTTGTGTTCAACTTGGACAATACGTTTCGTCACCTCGACGACGACGACGCGGTTCGCCACCTTCGGCAGGTTTCCGATGTTCTTTCCGACGATGGACGCGTGGTGATCGGACTGCAGCTCACCGACTATGGCGCCGACGTTATCGACGAAGACGTCTGGACCGGTGGGCTAGGAGAGGCGCGGGTCACGCAAGTCGTGCAGTACCTGCCGCCCGCTCACGAGGCCGATCGTCGAGAAACGGTGATCAGCCACGTTTCAGTGGAAGCGCCGGGGCAGCCGACCGAGCACCACGATACGTCGTACACGTTGCGCACGTACAACGCCGCGCAGTGGCGGCGGCTGCTCCGCGAAACGCCGTTGAATCAGTGTCGGTGGTACGACTTCGAGGGCCGACCGTCGGCCGACGCGCCGATCGGATACGGATTCGCCGTGCTCACTCGCTGAACACTGTCGCTGAACACTGCCGCTGAACTCATTCACCAGCCGCACGGCGCTCACGATCAGTCGCGTCGCGTGTTCCAGTCGCGTCGATACTGCTCTCGATCCGGGGCGACGTCGGTGCTTGCCGGCGGGTAGTTGCTCATCGCCTCGAACGGCAGCGGCTCGACCGAGTCCCCGGCCGCGGTCAAGGTATCGAGGTCTTTGCAGTACCCCTGTGTCTTGAGCAAGAAGGTACGCCGCACGCCGGGTGACGCGGGCGGCGGCGCCACCACTTCCATCCACAGTTCGTCACCGCCGCCGACGATGGCAAACTCATCATCGACACTACCGAGAAGCGGAGTGACGTCGCCGTAGCGAGTGATCTGTCCCGGCATCGGCGTATACGGTAGCCATGCGTCACGTTCAGCGTAGTGGTAGGTGGGAGGCAGCGCACCGTCGTCGGAGTATTCCCGAGGGTAGCCCCCGAAGCGAAGGTATGCGTTGCGCGTCTCCAACGGCCGCACCTCGAGAGGCGCGGCATCCCGCACTCCCGCGAAGATGCGATCCCAATACACTTCCATATTGGTCTCGATACGAAGCTGTCGCCCGCCGAGTCTCGCGAGTTCGCCGAGCGGCAACACCATGGTCTTCGGCATGCCAGCCGGATAGCCGACTTCACGGTAGAGGACCTTCCATTCGTCGTTCGCGCTTGCGCGCCAGCTGAAGGTCGGCGGTTCTAGACGGTCGTTTCGGTGAGACGCGGCGAAGTTGATTCGGGAGTACGGGTACTCGACCCAACCGTCCAAGAACAGGAACAGTTCGCCTTCGGTGGGAAGCGCGTCGAACGTCAACTCCACTGCGTGGCGCGGTGTGTACCCAACCAGTGTCGGATCGAGCCGCTTGGGCCCGGCGTAGCGACGGTCGACCCTCGACAACTCGTCCAAGCAAGAGACGCCGTCGGAGTGACTCGCCGCGGTAGGGAAGACGCGAGCGTCACGTCGAACGGCGATCGGTTCACCGGTCGGAGTCACCGCTGCGCTCGTAGCGAAGAGCTCGAACGGATAGACGTCGACGTCAACGGAGTGGTCTACGGCAATCAGCTCGAGGTGGTCGACGTACGCCACTTCTTCCATGGGTTCCAAGATAGCCAACCGGTACACACCGTCGATGGGGGCCAAGGCGTCGGGTTCGATGCGAACGACCTCGGTGGGGTCGGGCGGACCGTATTCGTCGAGCGCCATCCAAAAGCCCAGGCCGCCACCGCCCATGAAGTCGGTGATGAAGCGGTACTTCGACCCGTCCCATGTAAACAACACGGGGCACGATGACTCCTTGCGCTGCACTTCATCGATGACATGCAACTCGTCGATCGCGAACGGCCCCTCCGATTGAACGACGCCATCGGGCCACCAGAGAAGTACTGTCTCTACTCGATCGCGATCGCCCACGCCCACGATCAAAGGCTGGTACCCCTGCGCACTCTGACCGTTCATGTTCGCCATCAAACCGCCGTCGTGCACGCGTGACTTGAGCTCGGTCCCGGCCAGGACTTCGATCCTTGCGCCAAGGCCGTCGAGGTTGGTGCGACGATCTTCTGCGTCTCGCTTACCGCCGAGGTAGCAACGCAGGGCGTGAACTTCTTGTCCCGCCGGCAGGTCCTCCACGGTGCGGTTGCGCACGAACTGAAGCTCGGTCGCGCTGGTCTGCAGGACGATGTCCGGATCGAGATCGCCGTCGACGTCGCCCGTGGCAATGCCGAACGATCCCGGCAAGCGCAACGACGCCGGCTGAAAACGACGTTTCCCGGTGTTCAGAATGATCGAGGTTCCGTTCGCATTGCCGACGAGGATATCGAGCCGCCCGTCGATGTTGACGTCTGCGACATGAATGGCGCTGAACTGGCTGAACAGCGACGAGTACGCCGACTCCGGTTCGAACTGCCCGAGGGACTTCCCCCACCAAATACCGTGGTAGATCTTGCCGACGACGATGAGCTCTTCCCATCCGTCGCCGTCCAAATCGGCCGCGGCGTACGCGTTGTCGCCAGAGTCGAGTCGCATCTCTCGGTTCGCCGGCATCATGTCGAATCGCCACTGCGGCCCGTTGTCGACCAAGTAGTGCAGCGCGTCATTGCCGAAAATGCACTCGGCGTCGCCGTCGTGATCAAAATCGGTAGCGAGCAGGAGTCGCGAACGCGGCTCGAGATTTGTCAGCGGTGACGCGTCGAGTCCGAGGAACGTCTCCTCGGGTCCGTCGCTCCCGAACGCGTGAGCGTTGACGAGTAACACCGGCGCGGCCACCGCGTCGGTGACAACCAAGTCGAGATCGCCCTCGAGGTCCATGTCGATGAGTCGCACCGCGGCATCGGTGAAGGAGTCAAACTGTTGAGCCGGCTCGAAGCCAGCACCGTTGCCCGTAAACGTCCGCACCGAGTTTGCGTAGCCGACGGCAAGGTCGGGTCGACCGTCGACGGTGAAATCGCCGACGGCGAAGCTGAAAGCGCCGGTCAACTCGGGAAGCGGGCGCGCCATGGTCGGATCGCCGCTCAGATTCCACGCCCCGGAGACTCCGCTCGTCCACAGCTCCACGCTGCCGTCGGCTTCGAGATCGACGAACGCAAACGGTGGGGCGGCGTCGCGCAACACGACCGGCATGTCGAAGGTCGGGTTTCGTTTGGCGCGTTGTTCGACCACCGAGGATGGGACCCATCCGGGATCGGGCTCGGCGAGCGCGCCTAGCTCGGTGAAGACGAGGCCGCGTGGGTGACCGCGGCCGGTGGCGTCGAGGCTTTGGAACATCTCCCCCGCCGCCTTTGCGTCGGCCGTGCGCTTGAGTCGTTGATACGACTGGTACAGTTGGTACCACGCGCCGGCGAGCGCCGGGTTGCCGGCTACCGCCGCTTCGAGGTGCGGCAATGCCTCTTCTCGGCGCCGTTGGTTCTTGAGCGCCTTCGCGTACTGGTAGTGCGCGTCGGGCGAATTTGGCGCGAGCTGCAGCGCTCGTTCGAACTCGGTGAACGAATCCTGAAGCCGATCGAGGAAGAGTAGAATGATGCCGCGACAAAAATGGATGCGTGCGTCACCCGTGCGCAACGCTTGCGCGCGATCGAGCGAGACGACCGCGCGGTCGACGCCTTTCTCCGCTTGATTCAGCTGCGCCATCGCGAGACACAACCACGCCTCGGCTTCGTCTGGAGCGATGTCGACGAGTTTTTGAAACAGTCGCTCCGCTTCGACGAATTGGTGCTGGAACAAGATCCGCACGCCCTGCCGGTAGAGACGAAGCTGCTTCTCTTCGTGCGAAATCTCGGGAGCGAGTTGCGCCGGAACGAAGAAGAACAGTGCAACCAAGACGCAGGCGACAACGCCCATCGTGGCGCTGATGGTCACCGAACGGGTCATGAATCTGTCTCGTCTCTCTCGGACTTGGGTCGAAAGCGGCTCATGAAGTTTAGTATGACGAAGATCACCATGGCGGCCAGGAGCAGCTGACCAATCCACTCGCGACTGGCAAATCGATTGGCTTGCTGCAGTTTCCAGATCGGGGCGGCGGTCAGCGCTCGACGCGCTTCGGCGAAGTCGGTCTCCCCGTCTGCGGCGTAGAACGCCTGGCCCGCGTCGGAGTCCATGATCGCGACCCCTTCGACGGACGTTCGGAACTGTTGAAAGTCGTCGAACTTCTCGTCGAGTTCATCCCAGGTTTCCACGGAGTACAGGGTCTCACCGAAACGATCAGAGAACCGAGCGTCGATCGGCTTCCCGAAATCGGCGGCCAGCAGGATACCGAGCGTCAAAGAAAACAGGGCGTAGCCGCTGATCAGTCCGGCCGCCGCAAGAATGCCTTGGTGGCCAGCCCCGCGACCGCGACGCGAGCCGACCCAACGCGCCAATGCACCGATCAGGATACCCACCGCAATCGCCGACGGGAGGTAGATACCGACGGCAAACGCGAGGGAACTCAACGTAAGTCCGCGACGCCGGCCAAGAGTTTCGACCACGATCGCGACAACGCCGAGCACCAGGCCGACACCGATCGGCTGCCACAGCGGCTTGATCATGCTCTCGTGGAAAAGATCGCTCTTCGAGAACAGAAGCTCCAGCACTCCCGCGAAGAAGGTCGCTTGCGGACACGGCAGCGAAGCACTGCCCAGACCCCCGAGTTGCTCGTGCGCCAAGCTCAAGGCGAAGGGCACTGCGATCGCGCCCCCCAGGAGCCCCACGAGTTGCCCGCGAAAACTGTCAGCAACTCGAAAATGGTTGAGCTGCATCGTTTTGTAGTCTTGCGAGGAATCGTTGGCCGCACAGATGGCGACGCAAACGGCAACAAGCACCGGCACGAGCGCCGCGATCGCCGCGTCGCCTTCGAGGCAAAGAAGCGCACATGAGCTGAGCACGAGCATGGCGACGAACACGGTGCCGCTCACCGGTGACGCGGACGATCCGATCTGAAGCGAAAGCAATCCGCCCAGCCCGGACAGAAGTGCAACAACGATAAACCCCACGACTCCGATGACAATGACCGCCAGCACAGATTTGCTGGTGATCGCGATGAGCGTAATGAGGAGTACAAACCCAACCACGATACTACCGATCAGCATGTTGCGAACGGGACCGGGAATTTCCAGGATCGGGTGGGTCGAACCGGAACCCGTGTCGCGCTCGAGTTCCTTCTTCTTGAGGTAGCCGTCGCGCAGGTAGCGTCCAAGGCTGAAGACCACCGCCACCGTCATGGCCGCTCCCCCGACCCAGCGATACGGCTGAGTGGTGATCCCCTCGGCAGCGGCGTAGTCGACCGTTACCGCGTTGATCAACCCACCGGAGAAGATCAAGATCGCGGTCGGAAGCGTGAGAAGCGCACCAATCCCGAGATAGAGCGGCTGCATGGGCAGCCCCAACGTGACGCCGCTCGCCGCGCCTTCGACCGCTTCGGTGGTTCGCGCGAACCCGGGCAGTCGAATGCGAAACACTTCCTCGGCCAACCACTGAAAATGCAGCAACGCCTTGAACACGGCGCCGATCAAGCAGCCCATGAAGAGCGATCGGATGACCGGTGGACGGTCGGTGGGATTGTTCGCGGCGGTGTTGATCAATCGGTCGCACGCGACCGCCTCGGGCGCGGGCAAGCGCGGATCCAACAAGTACTGCCGCGTCGACAGACCGACGAAGCCCCAGCCGAGAAGCGCGCCGGACAACGTGGCGAGCAGTACTTCGAGCACGTCGACCCCGCGCTCGCCGCCGAAGTAGATCTGCATGATGGGCGCAGTAAAGATCACGCCAGCACTGACCGCCGCGCCGCCCGAGCCGGTGACTTGCACCATGGCCAGAAAGCCTTTGAGCCGCGGTCCGAGGAAGGCGCCGAATGCGACCCATCCGAACAACACGACGAGCGGACTGACGCCCGGCGAGATTCCCGCTTTCGCCGTTGCGATGACCAACGCTGATGAAATCAGAACGGAAAGCACCAGACCGACGACGAGGCCAAGCACCTTCGCAGAGCGGCTGATGGGTTCGACTTGCGGATCGGAATCGGTTGCGGTCACGAGGACTCCCGCCGAGGACCAGGGTGGCCGTGGATTCTACGTCGTGCCGAAATCGAAACCAGGGAGAGGGACCAAGGAGAGAGGGTGAAAGTCGGATCGTTCGAGCAATGCTCGCGATCCGGGGCGCGCCGTGACGAAATTCGAATGATCGATGTCGCTGCTTGACAGCCGATTCGACACCGATACTCTTTCGCTCCGCTCGTGACTGGGTCACCGACCCTGCGCGCGAGCACTCATCGAGACCGGCTGAGGGATTGGGCCCGTTGAAGCCGGGGCAACCGTCGAATGAACTGTCCGTCATTCGAAAAGGTGCCAACTCCCACGAAGAACCCGCCCTCCTGTCGAGGGCGATCTTCGGAAGATGAGGCTTGGATGGAGAGCGCCGCTTCTCGAGTTGACCGTCTCTGGTTGATCGGAGCTGCACTCCCAACGCAAGAGTCCCGGCGCCCGTAGGGCCCCGATGTCTCAACGCGTTCCCTCCTGCTCACTCCCCGAAGACGAGTTCTTCTGATTTTCCATCGGACCGCGACGCCCCGGCGATCGCGTAGGAAAACAGGAGTCCGTCATGGCTCTCACCCGCTCGGCCCTCTCGGCCAAACCCTTGCCGCCCCCGGCAGCATCGTCCCGCCACCCCCGCCCGCCGGGCACCCGCGTCCATCTCATCGGACTCGGGAGCGTCGGTCGCGCGTTCTTGTCGCTAGAGGCCAGACCTCTAGGAGCCCGTTCTCTCGAATCGACCCACCGGGTCTTGGGCGTCAGTGATCGCAGCGCCACGTTCTTCTCGGCGCGCGGTGTCGACGCGCCCGAACTATGCCACCTCAAAAGCAGGGGGCGCTCGCTGTCGGAGTACTCCGGCTCCCGATTCGTCAGCCTCGAGGTTCTCGCTCGGTTGTTGCCCGTGGACGTGGTCGTGGATGCTACCGACTCGTCGCCGTCGACAACCGACGTCGCCCTGCGACGCACGCGCACGCTCATAGATTCTGGCAAGCGAGTCGTACTCGCGGCGAAGAACGGCTTACTCGCCGGTGTCTCCGAGTGGCTAACTTCTGAGTACATCGCGCGGATCGGTATCAACGCAGTCCTCGGGGGAACCGGACGAGCGCTACAACAATCGCTCGCGCAGTTGCGCACACACGCCACCGAGATCGCCTGTGTACCGAACGCAACCACCACCGCGTTGATCGAAGCGATCGAACGCGGATCGTCGTTCGACGAAGCACTCGAGCGGTGCCGAGGGTTGGGGCTACTCGAAGCGGATGCGTCGCTCGACCTCGACGGAACCGACGCGGCGACCAAGATTGCGATCGTCGCCAAGGCGGTGTTTGCGCAAAGCCGCGCGATCAACGACGTGTCGTTGTCGGATATCGGCCCGGTCAACTCCGCAGCAGAGCTCGATCCCGGCCTTCTGCGGGACCGCGCGCGACGGGGTCTCACCACACGTTTAGTCGCGCGGGCCGATCGCGATTCGGTTCGACTGCAGTACGAGTCCGTCCCGCGCGGCTCGGCGCTCGCGGTCTCGAGCCAGCGCGTCGTGTACACGTACTCACTTGACTGCGGTCGTCGCGACGTGCACGTGGGCACCGGATTGGGCCCAGAGGGTACAGCTGCTGCGCTACTCGCCGATCTGACGCCGGCGCGGACGGGAGGTGACCGATGACTGTAGTCACGCTGCCCCCCGGACGTGAACTATTCACGGACGACGAACCGCTCGTCTTACAACACGGTGATCATGAAAAGAGTGGCCGCTACGAAACCTGCGTCCCTTACGAACTCGTCGGTGCGCCTGACGCGCCCGTGATCGTGGTGCAAGGGGGAATCTCTGCGGATGCCCACGTTGCCGCAAGCAAGAACAACCCGGCGCCCGGCTGGTGGGACTCGATCGTCGGACCGAGGGGCGTAATCGATACCGATCGATTCCGCGTCTTGTCGCTCGACTACCTCGGGGGTGAGAACGCTCCGACCGACGCCGTCGTGTCTCCGCTCGATCAATCGCGCTTGACCGCACGGTTGCTCACCACCCTCGGGATCGACCAGTTGCACGCGTTCGTCGGTGCGTCGTACGGCGGTGCGGTGGGGCTCTCGCTCGCGCAATATCGACCCGACCTGATCGAGCGGCTCATCGTCATCGGTGCCGCGCACCAGCCGAACGCGCGTGCCGTCGGCTGGCGTCATCTGCAACGGGCCGTGATCGACTTGGGACGCGAACTACCTGGTGACGCCGAGAAGCGCGCGATCTCGATTGCGCGCGGGATCGGCATGCTGGCGTACCGAAGTCCCGCCGAACTCGACAGAAGATTCGCACACGGGGCCGGCCTGTCGGATTACCTCGCCGCGCGGGGACGTGACTTCGCTGATCGCTTCTCTTCGGCCAGCTACCGAACGCTATCCGCCGCGATCGACTTGGTCGCCGTCGACCCGGCACAGGTAGCGAGCCGTACGACGGTCGTCGCTTCGACGACCGACGAGTTGGTGCCCTTCGAGACGTGTCGGCAACTCGCGACTCAACTTCCCAACGGTGCCTTCGTCGCGTTGCCGTCGATCTTCGGACACGACGCATTCCTAAAAGAGATCGCGTTGGTTTCGCGCGCACTTCGCGCCGCTCTGAGAGAAGAGGTCGCCCGATGACTCGTAGCCTCAACGCCGCCACTCGCGCTGTCCGAGCCGGCATCGAAAGCGACACTCAGCACGGAGCCGTGGTCCCGCCGATCCACCTGTCGTCGAACTACACGTTTCACGGAATCGGCGAGCCGCGGCAATACGACTACACGCGCTCCGGCAACCCAACGCGATCACTGTTGATCGACGCGCTGAGCGATTTGGAAGGAGCGGCCGGCGGCGTGGTCACCTCGACCGGAATGTCGGCGATCGTCGTCGCCCTGCACACCGTCCCCGCTGGTTCACGAGTCGTCGCGCCGCACGACTGCTACGGAGGAACGTTCCGTCTTCTCACGGCTTTGGCCGAGCGCGGCTCGATCGAGGTCGTGTTCGCGGACTTGACGCGACGAGAGTCCGTCGAGCGCGCGCTCTGTGAGAAGGGTGGGCTACTGTGGATCGAAAGCCCCAGCAATCCGCTCCTGCGTATCACGGACATCGAACACGCCGTGCATTGCGCACGACGAAGCGAGACGCTGGTGGCCGTCGACAATACGTTCTTGTCGCCGGCGCGACAGAAACCGCTATCTCTCGGGGCGGACGTCGTCGTGCACTCGACGACGAAGTACTTGAACGGCCACAGCGACGTCGTCGGAGGCGCTGCCTTGGCGGCGTCACCGGCCGTGGCGGAGCGACTGTCGTGGTGGGCAAACTGCCTGGGGGTTACGGGATCGCCGTTCGACGCGTACCTGACGTTGCGCGGATTGCGCACGCTGGAGGCTAGGTGGCGTGTTCACGAAGAGAACGCGATTCGGGTCGCGCACGAACTTCTGGCACACCCCGCCGTAGAGCGAGTGCACTACCCCGGACTCGTCGATCACCCGGGGCATGACATCGCCGCCCAACAGCAGCTGGGGTTCGGGGCCGTCTTGAGTTTCGAGTTGAAAAGCGAAGCAGCGGCACGCCGATTCGTCGAACGGCTCGCGTTGTTCTCGTTAGCGGAGTCTCTCGGTGGCGTGGAGAGCTTGGTCTCCCATCCGTCGACCATGACGCACGCCGCAATGTCTCCCACCGCCCGCCGCGACGCGGGAATCGGTGAGGGTCTGGTTCGACTCTCGGTGGGAATCGAAGACGCGGCCGATCTCGTGGACGACCTCTCGCAGGCGTTGAGCCACGTGCTTGCGGTTACCGTGTAGCGTTCCTCAACGCGCCCCCAAGAAGGGGCCAACCCTCAACACCCGTGCGCATCGAGGACCGCCTCGATGCGCTCGGGCGTATCCATGGCTTGAATCTCGCGCATATTGAAGCGCAGACCGTAGCGCGCCTCGAGCGCCGAGACCATTTCCAAGTGCGACAACGAATCCCAGGAAGAGATGGTGTCCGGCGAGGAGTCGCCCGCCAACGTCTCCGTCGGGACACGAAACACTTCGGAGAGGACGTCGATCACTTCGTTACGCATGGCTGGTCTCTTTCGTCTTGTCGTGCGTTCTAATCCAAGCGGGTGGCTCGACGCAACTTGCTTCGATCACACCGTTATCGCCAACCACGTCTTGCAGCGTGTCTAGGAACTGGATCGCGGGCGCGTTCTTCTCGGTCACCGTATAGGGAATGCGCACGGGACCATTCTCCGTGAGGTACGAAAGCAGCGCGCGCTCGACGCCGAGTCCGATGACACGACACGAGAGAAGTAGTGTCTCCACATTGATTTGATCTCGGACCACCGCGCAGCCGACGATTCCCGCTTCGCCAAATCGATCTCTATATCGCACCGCGACGACGCTCGCGTCGGGATCGTCCATCGCTCGTCGAATGTCCGCCTCGACGTGCCGAATCGGTCGAACATTGAACTGGTTGGTCTTCTGGTGGAGTTGCGCGACACGCTTGGCGGCGGCCCGCTCATCGACCGTGATTTCGATTTCGATCCGAAGAGACTGAAGGTAGTCGTCCCCGCCGCTCGCTTTCGCCTGCGCTCGTTCGGCTTGCTGACGTTGAAGTTCGCCACGTCTCTGGTCCTCTTCGGACGTCGATCCGAAGACGGGCCACGGCAGAGCTTTCAGGTGCGGCACAAGGTTTAGGGGGTCGTCGGGAAAATCGAACATGCGAAGGGTTGGAAATGCGGCCGCAACCGCGGCGCGTTCTCGCGGGTTGTCGTCGATGAACAAGACCGATTCGGCGCCGATGTTGAACGTCTGCAGGATGCGCCCCACGCTGACCGACTTGGGTTCCCAGTGAATCTCGTGATGCGAAAAGTCCGACGATCGCAGCACCATCTCGGGGTGGTGATCGATCACCT